>CAZQTQ010000018.1:0-4194 GCA_964596025.1 uncultured Rickettsiales bacterium | reverse complement strand
TCCCCGGCCCTACCGGGAGATTTGGGTCCAGCACCTGGACGTCGAGGGGGTCCACCTCCGTGGCGGGCCCGTGGCGCGGGGCGGGCTGCGTTGGTCCGATCGCCCGGCCGACTTCCGCACCGAGATCCTGGGCCTCATGGAGACCCAGATGGTCAAGAACGTCCTCATCGTGCCAGTCGGCGCCAAAGGGGGCTTTGTAATCAACCAGAAGCACGCGACTTACGCAGAAACGCGGGTCGAGGCCGACCGCTGCTACCAGATCTTCATCCGAGGGCTCTTGGACCTGACCGACAACGTGGTCGACGGCGAGGTGGTGGGCCCCAGCCAGGTCGTTCGCTACGACAGCGACGACCCCTACCTTGTCGTCGCCGCCGACAAGGGAACGGCCCACCTCAGCGATACGGCCAACGGTGTGGCTGAGGCCTATGGCTTCTGGCTCGGCGACGCCTTCGCCTCGGGCGGCTCGGCCGGCTACGACCACAAGAAGTACGGCATCACCGCCAAGGGAGCCTGGGTCTGCGTCCGTCGCCACTTCCGCGAGCTGGGCATGGATCCCGAGATCGACTGCATCACTGCATGCGGAATTGGTGACATGAGCGGCGACGTCTTTGGCAATGGCATGCTCCTGTCCAAGACCATCAAGCTGTTGGCCGCCTTCAACCACCTACATATCTTCCTGGACCCGGACCCCGACCCCTCGACCTCCTGGAAGGAGCGTAAGCGTCTGTTCGACCTGCCGCGCAGCACCTGGAAGGACTACGAGGAAGGGCTCCTGAGCAATGGCGGCGGCATCTTCCCCCGTCACGCCAAGGCCATCCCGCTGACCCCTGAGGTCCAGCGCATGCTGGGGGTGGACGACGATGAACTCGGCGGGGACAAGCTAGTCAACACCATCCTCAAGGCCGAGGTCGACCTGCTGTGGAACGGCGGCATCGGAACCTACGTCAAGGCCTCCGGCGAGACCGAGCGGGCGGCAGGCGATCCGGCAAACGACGCTGTCCGTGTGAACGCCAACCAGCTCCGGGCCCGGGTGGTCGGAGAGGGCGGCAACCTCGGCTTCACCGCAGCCGGGCGGGTGGAATTCGCACGCTTCGGTGGCCGCATCAACGCCGACTCCCTGGACAACTCTGGCGGCGTCGACATGAGCGACCACGAGGTCAACCTGAAGATCCTCTTCGCCGCCTTGGAGCGGGAAGGGTTGGTGCAACGGGAGGGGAGGGACCGCATCCTCGCCGAGATCGCCGAAGAGGTCAGCACAGCCGTCCAGACCAACAACGACAGACACTCCCAGATGATCTCCATGGACCGGGGACGCTGCGACACCGACCTCAACGACTTCCGAGTCCTCTTGAACGATCTCGAGGCCTCCGGGCGAGTGGACCGACAACGCAATGTCCTGCCGTCGGACGGCGAACTGCTCAAGCGTATGGGCAGCGGCGAACGGCTCTTGCGCCCCGAACTAACCCGCATCGGACCCTTCGTAAAGATGGAGGTCTACGAAACCTTGGTCGCCGACCCCCGCTTTGACACCCCCTACATCGACCGGTGGCTGCTCGGTTACTTCCCGAAGAAGCTGCACACCAAGAAGTTCCTTGCTGCAATTCGGAACCACCAACTCCGCAAGGAGATCGCAGCCACCGTCATCACCAACGAACTGGTCGACAGCATGGGGGCTACGCACTTTTCGGTTATGGGGCGGATGACGGGTCGGGATCCGGCCGAGATCGCGTACGCCTCGCTGCTCTCAAGTGACCTACTCGACAGCTGGACGATCAAATCGGCTTTGACCGGCATGAAGGGTGTGCAAGCCAGCGCCGAATATTCCGCGATCCGACGCGTGGAGACCTCGGTAGCGAACCTCGCGCAGTGGCTGCTACAGAACGACGTCGAGGTCTTGCAGCCTACAGCGGCGCTGAAGCGCCTGGCACAGGGCTTTCGCGACTACGAGGCGGACCTCCCCCGCATCCTTACGCGCTCAGAAAAGAGCCTGCTGCACAAGCGGCAGCGCCACGCACGCAACCGGAACATCAAGGCCAAAGGTGCAGAGCGCTCTTCCCTCTTGGAGTGGCTGGTGGAGGCCGGAGACGCCGTCCTGCTGACTGAAACCCACCCCGACCTCGACGCCGTCCAAGCCGGCATGTTGCTCAAACGCATCGCCTCGGACACTCACATTCTGGAGGCCCGTCGTCTGGCAACCCGCAGCGATGCTCAGGACGGCTGGGAAGCGCGCGCCATCACCGAACTCCGCTCCAACATGTCCCAGCTCATCGTCAGCGTGGCGAAACGCCTGCTCCAGGATCTTGACCTCAGCACCCTCAATGAGACCAAGTCGGGCCGGCGCAAGATCCTGAACCCAGGTCTCACCGAGGCCTGGGAGACATTTCGTAACGAGCGAGCTGCGACCTTCCGACGGGCCGATGAACTCCATTCGCGCATCGACGCAGCCCGCGCCCGGGGACTCGCCCCCGCCATGGTGCTCTACAGTGCCGTGCGAGGGCTACGGACCTAATAGGAGCTTGCGCGCCGCAGAGAAGCCTGCGGTTGCGTGGATCAAGCGGAGTCTCGTGACCAAGGGGCGCCCCAAGCGGAGCCTGCCCCCCGCACTGCAACCGCCACACCAGCTGCGTGCTAGGCTAGACGCATGCCTGCTCGCCGGCTCGTTACAGCCCTTCGCGAGCTCTTCCGGCGACCGGAAGGGAAGGCCGAGGTTCTTCCAGCGGTCGAACTTCCCGGTCCGCCGGTGCCGAGCGAGCCGCCCGGCGACTGGCGAGTCTACCGCTGCATGGCTGGCCCCTATTGGCGGTTCGCCGTCCGCTACCCCCGCTCTTGGAACCTTTTGACCCCGGGCGACGGCGAAGGAGAGCTGGTTCACCTCGAGCCGGGTGACGGCACCGACCTCGCCATCACGCTCTCCACACTTCAGGAGCCAGTCGTGGGTCCGCAGGGACTGCTCGACGCCATCGCCGGCCTAGCCGAGGCTCGCGGCATCACCATCGACCGCAACCAGGTCGAGCTCGACCGCTGGGGCGAAGACGGCTGGGCCAGTTCCTGGGGATGGCAAGAGGAGGCAGATGGTGGAGGAATTCGCACCTGGCGGCTGATGCTCTTGGGTCACGACCAGGGAATGGTCTTCGTGATGGCCAACGGCGCTCAGAAGATCCTCTCTGGGTCGCGAGACCTGCTGGACCAAGTCTTTGGCTCAGTTCGCCTGCCGCCGGCCTACCTGCATGCTCCCGAGTCCTTCCCTCTCAGTTTGCTCGAGGTTCTCAACGACCGGCGCAGCGACGGAGAGGAGGCGTGGTACATCTCGGAAGCCGGTCACCTCCAAGCCGGCGAATTGGTCGTCCGACTTCCCAACGTGTACCGGATCCACCTCGGGCGCGACTTGGACATCGATGAGCTGGCCAGCCTCATCGAGTCGCAACAGCAAAGCCCGCTCCACGAGAACTGGGCCGAACGGGACTGGGTGGAGGTGGCTTCCTGCCTGCGGGTGGTCCTCCGTCGACAGGATGCGCTCGAAGAGATGGATGTGGTTGCCATGCCCCTACCCGAGGGCCTGGTGGCCTGTCCCGTGCTCGACTCGGAGACACGCATCACCTTCATCCCCACCCATGTCACCGAGCGCTGGGGAATGGACAGCAGGAGCCTCTTGACCCAAGCCATCGCCCGAATGGAGGCCCACAGCAACGTGCCCCTGGATGAGCTGCGGGATGATGAGACTGGCTCGCTGTACGGCTACCGAATTGCCGGCGATGACGGCTACGACAGCGGCCGCCTGCTCTGCGACGGGCTCCGTTCCCGTCTGGAAACGCTGCTCGGCGGCCCCCTGCTGGTCGCCATGCCAGCGGCCCGTCAGGTCTTCGTCTTGCGGGACGACAAAGGGCTTCGTGCGGCCCTGGCCGAAACCGCCGAGGCCAGCTACGGTCGAAAGGCCTGGCCACTCAGCCGAAACCTCTGGCTGTGGACCGAGGACGGATTGGTGCCGCTCCCGGGTTAGGAACTCTTGGAGAAAGGGGAGTACAAATGGCCTGGAAACAACTCGCCCTGACTGCGGCTTTCTTCTCGTTGGCGCCGGGCTGGGCCCTGGCCCAAGCAACCGACACGGACGGCGACAGCTTCTCCACCGCAGACGGTGACTGCGACGACAGCGACGCCACCGCCTACCCCGGCTCGACAGAGACCTGCGACAGCACC
>CAZQTQ010000017.1:0-22528 GCA_964596025.1 uncultured Rickettsiales bacterium | reverse complement strand
CATCACGACCACCGGCCACTCCTTCGGCAACACCTACAACTGCGCGGAATTCTGCCAAATGCGGCACGACATCGACATCAACGGCGAGACCGTGTCCTGGAGTGGGTGGCGGGACGACTGCGATCAGAACCCACACAGCCCGCAGTACGGGACCTGGGAGTACGGCAGAAACGGCTGGTGCCCCGGCGCAGTATCGGTGGGCGGGATGCTCGACGTAACCGATCTGGTCACTCCGGGAGAGGAGGCCTCGATCGACTTCTTCGTCGGCCTGAGTGACGGATCGGAATACGAGAACACCAGTCCGGTCGAACTCCGGCCCTACACCTATGTGGCGCTGCGCTTGTACAGCTGGGACGAGGCGGACTGAGCCAAGCAGCATTGACACCCCGTAGCCTCTGATCTAAATCAACCGTGACTTCGCGGAAGTACCTTCGTCATGGGACGTGCCCAGACGGAGTTGGGAAGCCGGTGAGAGACCGGCGCGGCCCCCGCCACTGTAACTGGGGACGTCTGCTGCACAGAGCCACTGGGGAAACCTGGGAAGGCGCGGCAAGACGGATGATCCAGGAGCCAGTAGACCGGCTTGCGCGAACGCCACATTGAACTTCGGGGTGAAGTGCAATGGGTTCGCTGCTGGCTTCGGCATGTGCCGACCCCCTCTGCTAGCCGCGCGCTCCTCGCCTCCATCCCAGACTCGGAGGACGAGATGACTTGGACACCCTTCCGCCCCAGCCTGGGTAGCCTGTTGGCCCTGCTCTTGTTGACCCTCGCCCTAGTGGCCGGTGCCTGCGACCCCACCAGCGGCGACGACGACGACTCCGGCACAGGCGACGACGACGACTCCGGCACAGGCGACGACGACGACTCCGGCGCGGGCGACGACGACGACTCCGGCACAGGCGACGACGACGACTCCGGCGCGGGCGACGACGACAGCGCCGAGACCTGGGACACGATCCTGGCCATCACCGGCGGGTGGACGGACGCCTTCAGCGGAACTCACGACATCGACAACGCGAGCTGGGAAGACAGCTTCGGCAGCGTCTGGAACATCAGCCAGTTCGCCAACACCGCCAGGTACGTCGTCGCGCAGAATGACCCGGCCAACACCTACTACCCCGGCGATTGGAGCCGCTTTGACTGGCACTGGGACGGCAACAACGGGCTCCACTACTGCCAGACTTGCTACGACTGCGCCGACGAGGCCGCGGCGATGAACACAACGCCTGCAGACCCCGGCAGCCTCACCGGGACTTGCGGGGGATCCGACTGGACGTCGATGACGCCGAAGACCGGCACCTCCAACCTCGCGATCAGCGGCAACTGGACCGACAACTGGGGCGGCACCCACTCAATCGACACCGCGACCTGGGAGGACGGCTACGGCAGCGTCTGGAACATCAGCCAGTACGCCAACGGCGGGCAGAACATCGTCGCCCAAAACGACACCGGCAACGTCTCCAACGCCGGCCTCTGGAGCCGATTTGACTGGCACTGGAATGGCGACAACGACCTCTACTACTGCCAGACCTGCTTCGACTGCGCCGACGAGGCGGCGGCCCTCGGCGCCGGCCCAGGCGACGCCATCGACCTCGTCTCCGGCTGCGGGGGCTTCAGCTGGTCGTCGATGACCCCGTCGCCTTGAGCGGAGCGTACGCCGTGAACCGGATCACCCCGCCCCCTCGGTCAAAGGCCCGGCTCAGGCTCCTCGTGGGCCTAGCCCTCGCCTTGGCGGGCTGCAGCGCCCCCACCGCTGGGGGCTCAGGCTCGACTGAAGCCGCTCCATCCTGCTCAGACGAAGACGGCGACGGCCACTGCGCGGAGCTGGACTGCAACGACGAGGCCGAAGAGATCTTTCCCGGCGCAAGTGAAGTGACCTGCAACGCGGTCGACGACGACTGCGACGCAGCCACATCCGACGCACCCGACCTCGACGGCGACGGACACAGCCTCTGCGACGAAGACTGCGACGACGACCCGTCGGCCGCACCCGACCTCCCCGAGCTCTGCGACGACGAGGGCGATGAAGACTGCGATGGCGAGGTCGACTGCCACGATCCCGACTGCGAAGGGACCGAGGCCTGCGAAGCCACCTGCGGCAACGGGGTGATCGAGGGGGCCGAAGAGTGCGACGACGGCGCCAGCACCACCGGCGACGGCTGCAGCGCCGACTGCCGGGTGGAGAGGGACCCAGGGCCCGCCGGCGGGGTGGTCGAGGCTCCCGGCGACACCGGAGCTGGTTTTGCGGACTCTGCTCTCGCCACAAACGGCGTACGCGGCGCCGGAGGGGAGTCTGGCGGAACGGATGTCTTCTCCTTGGGCTACGCCGAGGACATCGACAACTTCCTCATCCTCGGCTGGCCCGGAGCCGTCGTACTCAACGGCCCAGGCACCGACTTCGTCATCTTCGAGAATCCGTTCTTCACCGACACCGAGGGCCTGCACGGCTTTATCGATCCCGCTGTCGTCTTCCTCAGCCAGGACCGCGAGACGTGGGTCCCCTTTCCCCACGACTACCTCGCTCTCGACGAGACCCAGTACTCGAGCGCCTTGGCCGACTGGGTTGGCTTCGCCGGTATCCAGCCAGTCCTCCTCCACGAGGAAGACAACCCCGTCGACCCCTTCGAAGCCCAGCTGGCAGGTGGCGATGCCTTCGACCTGGACGCGCTGCCCGACGACGGCGGTGAAGCCGAGGCGATCAAGGTCTACGGCTTCAGCTACCTCAAGATCGTGACCGGGCCCACCGTCATCAACCCCGATACCGGCGACTTCTTCGTCCACGACCCGACCTCGAACGGAGCCGACATCGATGGCGTCTACGGCCGCTACCTGGTGGGCGAATGAGGAGCCAAGACGAGTCGGTGCCGCGCTTCGCGGCCTGGACTCTTGGGCTCTGCCTCTGGGCCGTCCTCGCGGGCTGCCAGGGAGAGACCAACCCGAAGCCGCAGACCGAGGAGGCGGCCTCGGAACAGCGCATCCTCACCTTGGACCCCGGAGTCCTGGAGGTCGTGGTGCGACTGGGGGCGGAAGGCCAGCTCGTAGGCCGTCCCGACTACAGCGACGAGTGGGCCCAGCTCGCCCAGCTTCCGACCGTCGGCACCGCGCTCAGCCCCAACTACGAAGCCATCGTGAGGACTCGGCCCCAGCGCATCCTGACGACCGCCTCGCGCGGAGCCGTAGTCACCGACCTTTCAGCCATCGCCCCTACCCGGGTCATCCCCTGGCTGACGGTGCCTCAGGTGGCCGAGGGGATCCGAACCATCGGAACCGATCTGGGGCGAGGAGAGGCCGCGGCGAAATTGGCTCAGAACCTTGAGGAGGGGCTCACTTCCCGCGTGGGCCCCGACAGCCCCAGCGTCCTCCTCCTGCTCGGTGCTCCCAGCGATGCCGACCCCCAGCTCTGGTACATCAAGCCGGACTCGCTGCACGGCGCAGCCCTGTCCGCTGCCGGCGGCCGCAACGCCATCGAAACCCAGCATGCCGGCCCGCCCTCCATCTCGGTGGAGCGCCTCATCGCCCTCGACCCCGACGTAGTCCTCATCATGATCGCCAAGGCCCCCCTCACCGACGAATCCAGAGAGAAACACCTCAGCTTTTGGTCGCGCTTCGACATGCTCGAAGCGGTCAAGCATCAGCGCATCGAGTTCATCGTGGGTCCGGAGTACTACCGCATCGGCCCTGACGTCCTCGAATTCTCTCAAGCGATCAGCCAAAGACTGGAATCGCTCCGCCCATGACACGCGGCCTTGAACTGGAGTCGGTTGGCGTCTCCGTCCGGCAGCGCATCCTGCTCGAAGATCTTTCACTGCAGGTTCGGCCGGGAGACTGCCTCGCCGTCGTCGGCCCCAATGGAGCCGGCAAGACCACCTTGTTTCGGACCGCCCTCGGCCTCCTCCCTCCGAGCAGCGGCACGGTGCGCTGGGACGGCCAAGACATGGCCCGCCTTCCGGGCCGGAAGCGCGCCCAAGCCATGGCCTGGCTGCCACAGCAGGCCTCTATTCGTGAGGCGGTCCCAGTTCTCGACTTCGTGAAGGCAGCCCGCTTCCGCTTCGACGAGTCGCACGCTGCCGCCCGCCAAGCCACCTCAGAAGCGCTGGAGGCGGTGGGAGGGGGAGACCTCGCCGGCCAAGCCATCACGACGCTGTCCGGCGGCGAACTCCAGCGGGTGCTCATGGCCACCCTGGTGGCTCAAGACGCCCAGACTTTCCTCTTGGACGAGCCGGCCAACCACCTCGATCCGGCCCGCCAACTCGACTTCTACCGCCTCATCAGCGAGCAGTGGCGCAATGGCCGCAGCGTGGTCTGCGTTACCCACGACATCAACCTCTTGAGCCACCTGGCCCCGCTGGAGCGGGCTCGCGAGGTGGGGGTGCTTGGCCTCAAGACTGGGCGAGTGAGCTTTCGAATGTCCTTGGACGACCCCGCCCTCAGTGGAGCCCTCGAAGAACTGTTCGAGCTGCGCTTTGACGTGGTGGACGTCGAAGGGCGGCCCTTCTTCCTCCCCCGCGAGTCGGTGCCATCGTGAAGACCCGGCTTCTCGCAGTGGCCCTGGGATGCGTGGCGGTCCTGCTGGCCGGCCCCTTCATCGGCGGCGGACTCGACGGCGAGGAGAGCCGCTTCATCTTGCTTCAGCTCCGACTCCCCCGCGCGCTGCTCGGGGCGCTCGTCGGCGCGAGCCTCGGACTCTGTGGAGCCGTCTACCAAGCGCTCTTCGACAACCCACTCGCCACCCCCAGCACCGTGGGCACGACCGCTGGCGCCGCTCTAGGCGCCCTCTTTGTCCTCGTCCTCCTGCCGGAGAGCAGCTTTGGGTTCCCCTTGGTCGTGATCGCGGCCTTCGGCGGGGCTCTGATCGTCACCTTCGCGATTGCCGCCATCGCCTCCTCGGGACGGGCCAGCATCAACGACGTCCTCCTCGCCGGGATCGCCATCACCCTGGCCACCGGCGCCGTGACGACGGGACTCCAGTTCCAGGCCGACATGGCGGCTACCTTCGAGGCGGTCCGATGGTCGCTCGGGCACCTGGCGCAGGTGGGCTACCGCGGCGTCGTCCTCCTCTGCCCCATCATCGTGATCTGCGGCGGAATCCTGCTGCTCCAGATCCGAGCTCTGGAGTCGATGCTGGGCGGCGAAGAACGGGCCCACAGCCAGGGCGTCGACATTCGCAAGACCCGCACGCTCTGCCTCAGCGTCGGCGCCATCTCAGTGGGTGCCTGCGTGGCCTGGTGCGGGCCCATCGCCTTTGTCGGGCTCATCGTCCCCCACCTCGTTCGGCTGAGCCTGGGCGCCTCCCGCCGCATCCTCTTGCCGATGTCGGCCCTGTTCGGCGCCGCCTTCCTGGTGTTCTGTGACTCCCTCGCCCGGGCGGTCTTCCCCAACCAGGACCTGCCGGTCGGCGTGGTAACCGCGGCGCTGGGCGCCCCTCTGCTCGTATTTCTCGTGACCCGGCGCCCGATCCAAGGCTAGAGGGAAGCCGGCCAGAGCCCCTCAGTCGGACGGCGAGTAGAAGGCAAGAGCGGCCGGATCGCTGGCGAAACGGACCCACTCTTCGGTGACCTCGGTGCAGGTGGCGGGGTCGTAGATCCCAATCCCCCCGAGTTCGACCTCGGCTCCGGTCGCCCAGTGATCGCGCCACAGGGCCCAGACCCGGCCCTGGGGATCCCGCTGAAGACCCCAGTTCCGGTGCTCGAAGCTGGCGAGGAGCGAGCGATCTTCCGACTCCAGATCGACGCACCACAGCTCGTTGGTGGCCCAATCCACCTCCGTCGCGACCAGTACCTGCGCGCCCGTACCCTCCACAGCGAGGATCTCGGTGGTATCCCCGAAGTCGCTCCCCACGAACAGCTCGGTGACTGTCCCCCCGTCCGGATCCAATCGCTGCACTCCGCCATCGTGAACCACCTGTAAGAGGGAGGCCGAGCCGGCGAGAGCGGAGATTCGGGGGTTGGCCCCAACAGCCCAGCTAGCCGTGATCTCCAAAGAACTGCAGTCGACCTCCACCACGGTTCCAGTGGCCTCCGCGATCCAGCCGTCGTTGCGGTTCAGGCGCTGCAAGCCGACGTAGAGGCGACCGCCCAGACGCACCAGGGTGTCGGGCTCGGGCGTGCCGTCGTCGTGCGGCTGAAAGTCCGAGAGATCCACGCTCCCGAGCAGCTCGCCGGTCGACGGCTCGAAGCGGGCGAGGTCTCCCCCCACACCCTCGTCGTTGCTGCGATCGTAGCGGCTGACAAACAGATGCTCGGCGCAGAGGGCCAAGGCGTGGGGGTTGGTGCCGGCACCGGTCGAGAATTCAAGGGCTGGAGCGGAGAAGCTGAGCCCCTCGTAGCGGCGCAGGGCATCGATGGCCTGGCGGCCGATGAGCCAAGGAGAGCCACCCGCCACCGCCGGGATCCAGTCGCTTCCGCTCAATCCGAGGAGGTTGTCGGCCAGGCCCAGGGTCTCTCCATCGACCGCGGCGAGGACGCCATCGCCGCTAAAGGGAGCGTGCACGACCAAGGCCTGCCAGCCGGCACCGGGGACCCCGTCGTCGCCCGGAGGGTCCTCAGCTCCGCAGCCCACCACACAGACGGCAAAGCCCAACAGGGTGCCGACCAAGAGCAGGAGCTGCACGGCATGCCTCATCGCGTGGATTCCTCGGTCTCCGGGTCGACGGTCCGGGCGGAAGAGCCGCCATGGGGTGGGCTCCACCCCATCGTCACATAGACCGCGCGGCCCGGCAGCGGATTGCCACGGAAGTCCTCCAGGGCAACGGTCGCGGTATCGCCCGGATCCGGGTGCAGGGGGTCGCGAAGCTGCTCTGCGGTGATCGTGTCGAGGAGGTTGTGAACCTCGACCCCGATCCACGGCAGCCGATGACCGGGTTGCACCCGAAGATGCAGGCTGTGCAGCGGGCGATCTGCCTGCTCGAAGAAGTTGGAGGGGGAGTCGAAGCTGCCGGCGGTGTAGTCAAAGCGCCAGCCCACCCGGAACCAAGGATCCCAAAAGGCGTCCAAGCCCGCGTGGATCTGCCACTCGGGAACGTTGGGCACCCGATTCCCCAGGGTCCCGGCCTCGCCCTCACGAATCGACGACGCGAGCCAGGTGGCGCTGAAAGACGCCTCGAAGTGGTTCCAAATGCGCGCGCTGCCCGCCACTTCGGCGCCGCCTATCTCAGTGCGCCCCAGGTTGATGGGAACCGCGGTGCGCTGCGCATTCGGCACGAAGGTGATGGCATCCGCCGTATCCACGAAGAAGCCGCCCAGCTCGACGGAACCCCCGAAGGCCCGGTGGGGCTGACCCCGCAGCCGAACCCCCCAATCCAAGGTCCAGGCGCTCTCGGGCCGCAGCAGCGCGTTCCCCACCACCTGCCCGCGGTCCCCGAAGAGTTCGATGAAGGAGGGTGGGCGGAAGCCGCGAGCCACCGCGGCGCGGAGGGTCACAGCGGGCAGAGGCCGCAGAGCGAGTGCGAGGCGAGGCAATGCGGCCGTCGCGAGTTCCTCCCCGTCAGAGACGATGGGGGCCTCGGCAAAGGGGACCGTACCCAGGGCGCGGTTGTCCAAGAGGTAGAGGCCGACCGCCGGGACGATGGAGAGGCGCCCGTTCCAGAGGCTCAGATCCGCGGCAAGGTTCACGCGGGAGGCAAAACGCAGGCGGGTACCATCGTGGACCTCACCGCCAAGCAACGAGGTCGGGCTGTAGGTATCGACGACCAGACCGAGAGCCGGCAGCAGGCGGAGCCAAGGAAGAGCCTGCCACTCGGCTCGGAAGGAAGCCGTCGGCTGGTGGTAGAGGTCTCGACTCTCCTGTGTGCCGATGCCGACCTCGCCCAGGCGATCTTTGTAGTGCTCCCGCCGGAGACGCCAGCCGAGGTCTCCGACCAACTGGAGCCGAGGATGCGGTCGAAGCACGGCATGGGCTGCGACGCTGTTGTCGAGAAGGCCAAAGGCCGCTTGCAGCGTCCGATCGTGGCTGCTGCCGGGAACCCCCGCGTCCCGCCAGAGCAGCCGTTCCCGAACCACCAACTCGAGCGGTCCCCTTCCCCAGCGCAGCTGGGCCGTGGCGTCGAACTGATCAAAGCGGTTGTTGCTCCGCTCTTCGGTTCGGTCGTCGCTCGCGTTGTAGAGGGTGCCGTTGTGGTTGAAGTAGGGGTAGTTGCCCTGGCTGCCGTCGTAGGCCACCGACAGCCGCGCCGCGGCATGTCCGCCATCTGCCGTGGGCTCCGAGACGGAGCCCTGGGCCCGAAGCGATCGGGTCCTCCAGGAACCCAGGCCGAGCTCCATGCGCGGGGGAGCGACCGCACCGTCGCGAGTTCGGAGGTGGACCACGCCGCCCACGGCCGAGGAGCCGAGCTCAGGCGGGGCCACGCCCCGGTAGATCTCGACCCGATCAAAGGCGTCCAAGTCGAGCTCGCTCAGGTCGACTGGAACCGATCCGAAGGCGTTCAGCGGGACTCCATCGACGTAGACCTCCACCTGGCGTGCTGTGCTGCCGCGCACCCGAACATAGGCCGCGTCTCCGGGCCCGCCGAAGCGGCGCACATCGACCCCAGCAACGTCGTCGAGGAGGTCGGCGACGCTGGCTTTGGGGGGCAGAGCGCTCGCGTCCAGGTCGATGATGAGGGCCGCTGCTGGACTTCGGTGGGTTAGTTCTTCGCCGGTGGCAGCACGCCGTCGGTCCCAAACGCGGACCTTGGCCTCGACTTCGGGGCGCGGCTCCGTAGCCGCCTCCGCCGATTCTCCACCTTCGTCCTCGCCGGCCCCTGGAGCATCGCCCTCGTCCTCGTCACCGCTCTCGTCCTCTCCGTCTTCGTCCTCTCCTCCCGCGTCTTCCTCACCTTCGTCCTCCCCCCCATCGGCAGCGAGGACCTCCAGCGGCGGGCAGAGCAACAGCGCCAGGAGCCCGAGGAGAAGAACGAGAGGGGGTCGGGAACAGTCCATAAGGCTTTGTCGGCAGTGACTCCTTAGGCCACGAAGGTAGAGGTCTTCCCGCAGCAAGCCAAGAGGAGCCTCCGCTCCCCTCTTGGCTGCCCCGGGAGCCGAGGCTATGGTGCCGGCGCCATTGCGGGGCCCTGAATGCGCTGGATTCGACACACCCTCACCTACGGACTCTTCCCCCTGTGGTTCTGCGGATCGCTCGCAGTCGCCACACTCGGGCTCGAGGCCGAGATCTCCCCTCCGGCCCTCCTCTTCGCCATCGCCTTTTCCACCGCAGCGGTCCTCGCCGTCATCGAACAAGTCCACCCCGCCCACGCCCGCTGGCAGCGCTCGCACGACGACATCCCCACCGATGCGATGCACGTCGTAGTCTCCCAGTTCATCATCCCGGCTGCCATCGACGCCGGCCTGGCGGCCGCCGTCCTCGCCTTTGCCCTCTCCGCGGGCGACCTCATTGGGCAGGAACTCTGGCCACACCAGTGGCCGCTGGCGGCCCAGGTTGCGCTGGCGCTCGCGAGTTCCCAGTTCTTGGAGTACTGGTTTCACCGGCTGGCCCACACCACCCCCATTTTGTGGCGTCTCCACGCCACCCACCACAGCTGCGAGCGGCTCTACTTCCTGAATGCAGGGCGGTTCCACCCTCTGGACACCGCGATCTCCGCCACGCTCTCCCTGGGCACACTGCTCTTCCTGGGAGCCGGCCGCGAGGTCATGGTCCTCCTCACGGCATGGATTACGGTCCACGGGCTCTTCCAGCACTGCAATGTCCACCTCCGGCTCGGCCCCCTGAACTGGATCTTCAGCATGGCCGAGCTCCACCGCTGGCATCACTCGCTCATCCTGGAAGAGGCCAACAGCAACTACGGCAACAACATCCTGCTCTGGGATATCGTCTTTGGGACCGTCTACTGGCCCAGAGATCGAGATGCCTCGGCTGAGATCGGGATCGGCAGCATGCCGACCTTCCCGCAGCGCTACTGGCCACAGATCCTCTCGCCCTTCCGCTGGCGTGAGATTGAAGCAGCATCCACCGACGAGCCCCGCACGGAGCGGGCCACCTGAGTCCGCCGCACGTCGCTGCGGCCTCGTCTCAGTGAGCTTCGTCGCCCCCCGACCACGCGCTCTGGTGGACCTGATCGCTCTCGGCGTCCTGCACCCAGACCACGACCGACAGGTCGGTGAACTCCTCAACGGTGTGGTTGCTCGAGTGGTCGACCAGGTTGCCGAGGCCCGCACCCTCTAGGTAGTCCCCTGCAAAGGTGTAGGAAGTCGAGATGCTCTCAGTCGCACCGGCGGCCAGGCTCTCGATGGACTCCCCGTGCTGGTCGGGGAGCATCTTCTTGACCACGTGGTGGAACTCCGTCTGGCCGTTGCTGCCGATGTTTTGCGTCGTCTCGTTCTCGACGATGACCTGGTGAAGCACCAGATCTTCGGAGGGGTAATCGTCGACCGCCTCGAGCCGCACCTCGATGTCGACGGTCTGGTCGGAGACGCTGTGCTCCACCGACAGCCACAGACCGCTGGGCTCCGCGGCAAAGACGCTGAAATCCTCGAAGGTGTAGCCAGCCTCATCGTTCATGAGGTTGGGGTGGAAGCCGTTCACCCCATCGGCGTGCACGTAGGGGATGCTGTAGCCGCTCTCGCCCTCGGGGACGTAGTGCATGCGGCGCTGCACCGCCTCGTAGCTGATGTAGGGATCGCTGCCGATCTGGTAGCTGAGGAAGCTCACCTGATCGGGCGCCTGTTCGAAGACCTCGAGCAGCCGGGGATCAGCGGACGCGCAGGGGCCGCAGTTGGAGCCGGTGAAGATCTCGTGGAGAACCCGACGAACCGGGGGCTCGGGCGGGGGCTCCTCCTCAGCTGCCGGCTGACAAGCTGCACCCAGCCCGAGAAGGGTGAGGAAGACGGCAGTACGAACCCAACAGCTCATGAGACAAACTCCAAGACCCCCTGTCGAGGGTACCAGCCAAGTGCCACCCAGCAACGGCCAAGGGGGACCGGCCCCGACACTAGCGGAGCGCCACGCTCCCCTCGTACCAGGGGTACCAGCCCTCGTACTGACCACCACTCTCCCCCCAACCGATGCGGAAGGCAGTGGCGCTCCCCACCGAGTAGACCGTGCCCGGGTTCGGCCAATCCAGGGTGCAATTCTCGCAGCTGAGATCGGTAGCCCCCCACACCGCCGAGTAGGAGGTCACCGGGCCCGCCGCATCGGCATCGCCAAAGGACACGTCTCCCGTCGCAGACCCCGAGGGAGCAAAGCCGTAGGCCCAGTCGCTCTGAGCGAAATTGCTGGGCCAGAGGTCGGTGGTGTCACCGGAGACCGCGTTGGCCTTCGCGACGTAGCCGACGAGGTGGAATTCGCTAAAGCCAGCCGCAAAATCGAAGCTGTAGTGGTAGCTGTGGGAGCCCGTCCCATCTTGGGTGTAGGGACCGTAGGTCGCATCGATACCTGCGGTACCTGCGGCGTCGGTCGCTACCATCGTCCCCGCCAGCTCGGTATTGGCGAGGGGGAAGGTGACGAGCGTCCAGCCGCCGGTGCCGGTCGTCATGTCGCAACTCACCTGGAATGGGGCCGACGAGGCGTTGGGATCGACCCAGTAGGTGCCGTCCCCAGGGGCGGTGGTGCGGGTCTGGAGGATGGTAAGGCAGGTGGCTGCAGGGCAGCTAGCCCCTCCGCCGATGACCAGTTCGGTGTTGTCTGACGTGTCGTCGCAGTCGTTGTCTACGCCGTCGCAGACCTCGGTGGCATCCGGAGAGATGTCGCCGTCGGTGTCGTCGCAGTCCCCGTCGCCGGCGATGTAGTCCTCGGGCGCGGTGCAGGCCGAGCTGGAGACCTCGGGATCACCGTAGCCGTCGGAGTCGTCGTCCAGGTACCAGGTCGAGGCCTCCGAGACATCGTCGATGACCCCGTCGCAGTCGTCGTCGACGTCGTTGCAGACCTCGGTCTCACCGGGATTTCGATCGGCATCGTCGTCGTCGCAGTCTCCGATCAATCCCACGTAGTCCTCGGGTGCCGAGCAAGCCACAGCGGACGTGACGACCGTCCCCCAGCCATCCTCGTCGTCATCGAAGTACCAGGTGCTGGCGTTGATGGCATCTGGCTCATCGACCTCGGTGTCGCAGTCGTTGTCCGAACCGTCACAGACCTCATAAGCGGCCGGGTTGCTGGTCGGCACGGTGTCGTCGCAGTCCAAGGCGTTGACGCTCGCACCGGCCGGCAGGGTGCAGGCGGAAAGCGGGCTGGCCAGGGCCCCGTAGCCGTCACCGTCGGTGTCCGCGTAGAAGGTGGTCGTCACCTCTTCGTCAACCGCGGTGTCGCAGTCGTTGTCCGCCTCGTCACAGACTTCGGTCGCCTCGGGCCAGGCGGTCGGGTCCAGATCGTCGCAGTCGCTGGAGTTGTCGACGTAGGCCGAAGGCTGGTTGCAGGCAACCAAGGTCACCGCCAGCCGCCCGTAGCTGTCTCCATCGGCGTCGAGGTACCAGGTCGACTCGCCGGTCGCCCCAGCCTCGTCAATGAGGCCATCGCAGTCGTTGTCGGTCCCGTCGCAAGTCTCGGTCGAGGCGGTCGAGACCTCGTAGTCCTGGTCGTTACAGTCCTCGCAAGCGGCCTCCCCGTCCCCGTCGGCGTCGGCGTAGCCCACCGAGCTGTCGCAGTTGCGGTCCACCGGATCGGTGCAGTCCTCTTCCGGAGCACCCGGGTGGATGGACGGGTCGCTGTCGTTGCAGTCGCCAGGGTAGTCGGCATAGCCGTGTGGCGCAGCGCAGGCCGACTGGCTCGCGTCCTCGTCCCCGAAACCGTCCCCATCGGCGTCCTCGTACCACAGCGGTGCATCAGTCGAGCTGTCCGGATCGGTCGACCCATCGCAGTCGTTGTCGACGCCGTCGCAGACCTCTGGGGCCCCCGGATGGACGTCCTCATCCTCGTCGTTGCAGTCCTCGTCGCCGCCAAAGCCGTCCCCGTCGGCGTCGGCCCCTGCTTCCCCGCTGTCGTCGTCGTCGCCCGCGTCGTCGTCGTCACCGGCGGCGTCGTCGTCACCGGCGTCGTCGTCGTCGCCAGCCGCCGAATCGTCATCGCCGCCCGAATCGAGAGCGGGGTCGAGATTCCCCGACACTCCACAGCCGACACCCAGCGCGAGATTCAGGACGACAAACAGGGAGAACAAGAAACGACTGCAACCCATCGAAACCCTCCACCTTGTGCTGCACGCAACCCCAAGAGCCTACCCCATACAGCGGGCCCAGCCGAAAGGGACCTGGGGTGCCCGACACGGCGGTCTGGGCCTTCCGTTGCCAGGCCTGCCTTGGCTGGCTACATTGCCCCGCCCGTTCCGGCAGACCGGCCACATCTCGACCGATGATGGCTCGCCGTGACCCGGGGGGAGGGATCGATGGACGGCTTCATGCAGGCGATCGACGCATGGACAGGGGTAGTGCGAGACGCCGCCCCCGCCCTCGTCCTCTGCCTGGTCACGCCCCTGTTCTTGCTTCTCTTGCTGCGCTCGCGAGGCGGTCGACTCGCCGACGCGCTGGCCCGACGCAGCCCTTGGGTCGCACGGCTGCTTCTCGCAGCCGCCTTCGTCCTCGGCTACCGCAGCGTCTTCTCCCAGCAAGCCCTGTTCGACGACGCCTACATCTCGCTCCGCTATGCCCAGAACTTCGCCGAGGGCCAGGGCCTGGTCTGGAACGTCGGCGAGGCAGTAGAGGGCTACACCAACTTCCTCTGGACCCTCCTCATCGGCCTGGCCATCCGCTTCAGCCGCATCGAGGCCCCATTCTTGGCGCTGCTCTTCAGCTGGATTTGCTTTGGGGCCAACCTGCTCATCGCAGGACGTATCGAGCGCCGACTGCTCGACGGCAGTCGGCTCCCCCTACCGATCCCCCTGGCCCCGCTCTGCCTCGCGCTCCTGCCGCTCTTCGGAGCCTACGGAAGCACCGGGATGGAGACGGGAATGTGCGCTCTGTTGGTGAGCCTGGGACTCCTGGCGCTCCTCGCGCCCCCCACCCGCCGCAGTACAGCCCTCGCGGGCTTGGCCCTCATCGCTGCCACCCTCTGCCGACCCGACCACGCCTTGTTCTACGTCGTCGGTTCCGGCCTCGTGTTCTGGGAGGCGGTGAGGAGTTGGCGAGCCTCGTCCGAGGTCCGCCCCGCCGTTGGCCTGTGCCTGGCATACGCCGCACCCTTTGCCATCTACCTCGCCTACCTGGCTTGGAAGATCCCCTTCTACGGCGAGCTCCTCCCCAACACCTACTACGCCAAGTCAGCCGACATCTCCTGGTACAGCCAAGGCCTGACCTACTTGGGGCTCTTCCTCTTGGGCAGCAACGCCTGGGTCCCAGTCGGCCTCCTCGGCCTGGCCCTTCTCCGGATCGGCCGATCCCAAGACCCCAGCGGCGCACTTGGGCGTTTCCGGTTCTTCGCGGCGGCGGCAGTCCCGATCTACACCCTCTACGTCCTCAAGGTCGGCGGCGACTTCATGTACGGGCGCTTCTTCGTGCCCCTCCTGCCCCTCCTCTTTGTGGGCGCCTGCCTCGGACTGCGGATGATGATTCCCCAAGAGGGACTCCGTGCTGCACCCCGAAGCTGGCTGCCCGCCGCGGCGGGAGCCGGGCTCCTCCTCGCCTCACTGCAGCCCATGGACCTGCCGAGGGGAACAACCAAGCTCTTTGGGGTCGTCAACGAGAGCAATTACTACCCGGTGACCCAGCTGCGCCCGCACGTCGTCGTCAAGCACTCGCACCACTCCATCGGCACCCTCCTCCGCGATCAGGTCGCGGCCAAGGGGTTGAGGCCGGTCCTCGGCACGGGCGGAATCGGGATGGTGGGCTACTACTCGGGCCTTCCGCTGGTGGACGTGCGGGGCCTGACCGATCCCGTCGTGGCTCGGCAGCCGCTCAGCAAGCGGACCCGCCCCGGCCACGAGAAGGTTGCGCCACGCCGCTACCTCATCAAGAGGGGGGTCGATCTCCTCCGCAGCCGGGCCGGTCAGCGGGGCTTCCACCCCAAGCGCTTCCGGTCGCTGGCCCACTTGAAGTTTCCCGGCAGCCGGGACCCCTGGCAGCTCGCCCGCTACAACACTGCTTTGCTTACGGACCTCGCCGAAGCGATCCCTGGCCTACGCTTCCAGCGCTTTCCTGCCTGGCTGGATCGCTACATTGGGGATCTGCCGGCCAAGAAGACCGCGCAGATCAAGAAGGACCTGAAGTGGTTCCGGCGCTACTATTTCGACCACAACAAGGACCCTGAGCGCCTCTTGGTCCTGGAAGCGGCGAGTCGGGGAGACCTGCCCGCCACAGAAGAGAGCCCCGAGGAGGCACCGGATGTCCCCTAACCCCGCTGTCCCCCGACGCTTGGCGCTGCCGCCAGACCGACTGCCTGTCCTCTGGCGACTCGCCGGGCTCCTCTCGTGGGTGCTGCTCGGTCTCCTTTCCGCCTGCACCTGCGGCGAGCGAGGTCAAGCAAAGGACGTCCAAGCGGAGCGCTACGTGGTCGTCAGCGTGGGCGACATCAACCTCGCCGAGGACGTCAGCCCGCTGCTCGAAGAACACGGAGGCAATTACTCCTTCGAGCACCTCCGCGCCCACATGAAGGGCGATCAGCTGCTGGGCAACCTGGAGACGGTGGCAACCGAGTTGGTCCTCGACCCCCGGCTGAAGAAGAGCTCCATTCACCGCATGGAGCCCAAGTTCCTCCCCACCCTGAGAGAGGAGGGGTTCACCGTCCTCAGCCTCGCCAACAACCACGCCTTCGACCAGGGAGCGGAGGGCCTGCTCAGCCAGATCGAACACATGAAGCGCCTGGAGATGAAGTGGGTAGGCGGCGGTCACAACCTGGCCGAAGCCCAGCGAGCGGAGATTTTCGAGGGAGGGGGACTGAAGATCGCAGTCATCGGCATGTACCAGGTCAACAAGCGCTACAAGGCCCTAGGCTTCTACGCGGAGTCAAAGAAGCCGGGCATCTGGGGCCTGAGGGGCGGGCAGGTTGCGGCGGTAGTAAAGCGGCTCCGTGAAAAGCAGGGCGTGGACTACGTCATCGCCTCAGTCCACTGGGGGCCCA
This sequence comes from uncultured Rickettsiales bacterium, assembly GCA_964596025.1. Lineage (GTDB taxonomy): Bacteria > Myxococcota_A > UBA796 > UBA9615 > UBA9615 > CAZQTQ01. The sequence goes on along the minus strand of CAZQTQ010000017.1, from coordinate 6,559 downwards.
ACTACAAGCCCGAGATCGACTACCAAAAGAAGCTGGCCCGAAAGCTGGTGCGCGCCGGCGTGGACCTGGTCAACGGACACGGTGGCCACATGACCCAGGGAGTGGAGCTGGTCGATGGGGTCCCGGTCCTGTACGGGCTGGGCAACTTCACCTTTGGCAGCAAGGGCATCTACAAGCGAAAGTCTCCGAACAACCGCACCAGCGCAATCGCCCGCTACATCTTCGAAAACGGTCGACTGGGCTCCATCGAGCTCTTGCCGATCCGCACCGACAACCGCCGGGTGAAGTACAAGCCCCTCCCGGCAGACCGCGATCAGGCCGAAGCCCAGTTTGAGCCCGTCATCGGGCGCTACGGGCTGCCCTGGGAACGGCGAGAAGACGGCTGGTACGTCTGGCGGCCGAGCGGAAGCTGAAGCTCGGGAAGGGCGAAGCTACCCCCAAACCGCCCCTCGACATCAAGCAGAGCTGCCTCGATCAGTTGCTGATCGAGAAGCGTCGACAGAGCCTTCGGGGCACCGCGAAGTGCCTGCCCCAGCTGGTGTCCGAATACTCCCGCACGACCACTGAGCTGGCGAAGCTGCCCGTACCGAGCCCCTCCATGTAGACGGTCTCACTCGGCGGACCCCAGGGCTGCTCGCTGTTGTAGCCGACAAGAAGGTCCTCCTTGCCGTCGAAGTTGAAGTCGAAGGCCCGGGTGGAGCTGGTCACCCCATAGTTCTCGCCCCCCGATTCGGCGCCCGGATTGAGGTCGAAGGACTCAAAGGCGCCGGTGGTATTGATGGTGTAGCCGGTGGTCGAGTTGTAGGCGCCGGGGTAGAACCAGGCGCTTCCGGCATCACCGTCGTCGTCTAAGCCCACAATGAGGTCGCCCAAGTCGTCGTTGTCAAAGTCGGCAAAGACCACCGTATTGACCGGCGACTGACCGCTCGAGCTTTGGTTGTGGGTGAAGAGCTCATGGCTAGCCATGGTGAAGGTCCCGTCGCCGTTTCCTGTCATGAGCCGCACCGGCACTGGGGAGTTGCCCCCGCTGGAGATGGTGTACATGACGACATCGCGCTCTCCGTCGCCGTCTACGTCAACGGCATCCCTGCCAATGCCCCAGATCCACTGTCCGACCGCCCAGCTGTTGGCGTCCATGGCGTGGACCCGCACAAAAGCGCAACCGTCCGGGTTGGTCGCGTCCTCGGTGTAGGCGCACTGAGCCGTCAGGAAGTCCCCCTGGTTCAGGTAGGAGTAGATCTGCGCGTCGGTGATGTTGGCACCGCTGGCAGGCGTGCGGACGTGCCGCACGAGATCCACCTTCTCGTCCCCGTTTACGTCAGCCACCGTCCACAAGAAGTTGAGATCCAGGCTGTCGCTGATGAGATTCTGGGCGAAGGTGTTGGGCCCAGTCACCCGTCCAAACCACCACAGATCCAGGAGGTTGGTTGAGTCTTCGGGAAGCGAGTCGCCGATCGCCAAGAAGTCAGTTCGACCGTTGTTGTCGAAATCCGAAATGACGAAGCCGGTGTAGCGGTAGGAGGTGTTGCCCGTGTCGCCGTAGAGGCTGCCGATCTCCTGCGGCGCCTGGAAGGTCCCGTCCCGATTGGACAGGGCCATGTCGATGGTCCCGACATCGTTTCGGAAGAGAATGTACTCGGTGTAGGGGTCCCTGGGGTAGTAGTCCTCGTTGTCGTCGATTCCATCGCCGTCGGTGTCGACCATGTCGGGGTCAGAGATGGCGCAGTCCTCGCCGTAGCTCAGCTCTTCCCCGTTGGTGATCCCGTCGCCGTCGTTGTCGTCGGTGCCGTCGCAGACCCCGTCGTTGTTGGTGTCCTGCCAACCGCCTGCGTCGTCCGGACAGTCGTCCTCGGGCACACAGTGGCCATCGCCATCGGCGTCCTCATGGCCAGCGGCATCCGACGGGCAGTCGTCGTCCGTCTGATCACAATGCCCATCACCGTCGGCGTCGCTCCAATTGTTCACGTCGTCTGGGCACAAGTCGTCGGTCTCGTCGCAGTGCGCATCGCCGTCCACATCGGTCCAGTTGTAGATGTCGTTCAGGCAGGCATCGTCGGTCTCGTCGCAGTGCCCATCGCCGTCCGCATCGGTCCAGTTGGCGGCGTCGTCAGGACAGGCGTCGTCAGTCTCGTCGCAGTGTCCATCCCCATCAGCGTCAGTCCAGCACGCCGGATCGTCCGGGAATGGATCGTCCGCATCGAGGACCCCGTCGCCGTCGCGGTCCCCGGCTGGGGCCGAGTCGTCGTCGTCGTTCCCCGAGCGGGGAATCTGACAAGCAGCGAGTGGAAGGAGGAGAGAGACGAGGAAGACCGATACAAAAACACGCATAGAACGAATGCTACTCGCCCCGGTCGCCAACGCGAAGGCCCCGACCACCGAGAGAGGAGAAACCGCGCTTTCCGGCGGGACAAACACCGCAAATGCAATACTTGAGGCTGGAGGCAAGCCGTCTATGTGGGCAAGGTACTCCGCCTGGTCTAGAACCCCAGGGCGGCTTCGTCGCTCAGAATCATCGCCGCGGAACGGTCCGCCAGCTTCCCGGCTTCGATGGCAGCAGCGGTGGCGGCAAGGCCCTCGGAATCGGGCTCCCGCCCCAGGATGCCGAGGTAGAGCTCGCGGGCCATGTCCGTTGAGGCCAGTTGGGCCCGGCGACTGGTGAACTCTTCGCTCGAGTTCAACGACTCACACAGCTCCAAGACGCTCTCTCCGGCTTGGAGGCCGGAACTGTAAGCGGCCAGGCCCCCGGGGTCGGCCTCACGCCCGAGGATTCCCTGGTAAGCCAGACCCACGTAGTGATCCGCGAGTTCTGGGGTAAGGCTGGAGCCCGTCGGCGGCTCTTCGGGAGGGGTGTCATCGGGGGGAGGCTCCCCGTCATCCGAAGGGTCGATGGGAATCCAAGGCAAGTTGGGGCGGCTGCCGCCCACGACCTCGCTCGCCGCCCCCGCCAACCGGAGGTACCAGTTCGCAGGCAGCACTTCGCCGTCCTGGCCGAGATGTAGGAAGCGGCCGGACGAGGGCACACGGGACGCATTCGCCGCGACGGGCAGGAGGGCAGTGGCCTCGTCAACCTCATCGAACATCGCCGTCATGACCGTCGTAGCGCCGAGGTCCACAGCGTTGTAGAGCTGTCGCCAGTAGAAGCGGCCGCCCCGACGCGGAATCAGGTTGAAGGTCCCGGCATCGCCAGTGAGGTTGGCCCAAGAGAACCCCGGGAAGATCACCGGCATGTAGGTGATGCCCCGCGGGCGCGTCCACGCGATGTCGGGCGCCATGAGGTGGGTCTTGAAGTGGTCTGCGTCCGCATCGTTGCGGTAACGACCTACCGTCCAGGGGCTCAAGACATCGAGCCGCTCATAGACCCCTCCCCAAGCTGGGTCCGTCTTCGCATCGTTGGTTCGCGTTCGCCAGTAGGTCGGCACACCGCCCAGCACAGTTGCTCGGTAGCGCGGCTCGGGGTTGTTCTGGAAGAAGTCGAGGACCTGGTGGGCCTCGTCGGGAGTCCCAGGCCGGTCGGTGAAGCCCATGCCCCAGATCCCGACCAGAGGGCGGTCGTTCTCGTGAAGGTAGCGATCGGAGTCGAGGAGACCCAGTTCATCGACAAGGTAGGTCCAGTCCTCGATGAGCCGATCGACCCAGAGGCTGGGGTCCGTTCCGCTGATGTCGTAGACCACCGCGAAGACCCGGCCGTGTTCCTGGGCCGCAGCAATAGTGTTGCGCAGCACCTGGTCCTTGAAGGCTCGGTGGCGGGGGAGGTGCAGAGAGTTGGAGAATCTCTGCAGGAGTACCCCGTGCAGGCCGAACTGAGCCATCCACTCAAAGTGTCGGTCCACCGTAGAGGCCTTGTAGGACGAGAACAGGGGAGCAGCAGAACCGTCAGGCAGCTCGAAGTTCGTGTGGCACAGAGAGTCTGCGGGCATGTCGGCGGTCTCAGGCCAGGCGTCAAAGTTCACAGCCTCGGGTCCGGGCTCGACGGCAGGGGACCAGTGCACCCAGTTGTCGATCTCGGACCCGTCACCGGGGCAGGCAAACCATCCCTGGTAGCCGGCCAAGTGCTTCCCTTCGGTAGTACTCGCCTCGACCGGAGCCGCAAGGACCCCTTCCACGACCAGGTCATCCGACTGGTCAGCGCAGGCCAATGTCAGCAGAGCGAAGGAGGCTAGAAAAAACACAGCGCGGGTCGAATCCATGCTGGGAGTCTCGGCATCGCCATGGCGAAGCTGTTGCGGACTCACGACGATTCCGTTCAGATCCCAGCTGGTCTACCCTGGTCGTTCCCCCAGAGGAGGAAACTATGCTCAAACCGATGTCGATGGCTCCAGACTTCTCTGTAGAAGATCACGAGGGCAAGACTCACCGCCTCGCCGATTACCGCGGCCGCCACCTGGTGCTGTGGTTCTATCCAACGGCCGACACCCCTGGCTGAACCATCGAGGGTTGCGGGTTCCGCGACCTAGGCAGCGACTACGACGCCAAGGGTGCCGCCATTTTGGGCATCAGCTTCGACACGGCAGCCCACAACACTGCCTTCGCCGCAAAATTTGGCTTTGGCTACCCCCTGCTCTGCGACACCGACCGAACCATGGGTCTGGCCTACGGCGCAGCCAAGAGGCCAGGAACCGGCGGTTTTGCCAAACGTGTAGGCGTGGTCATCGACCCCGAAGGTCGGGTCCTGCACTACGAAGCCTCAGTGAGCGCCGGAGCCTTCCCTCAGGAGGCGCTAGACCTCATTCCCTAGGTTCTTCAGGTTTTGGGCACATCCCGACAACATCGCTTCGGGATGCTGTCCTCATGACGTGTTCTGACCACTTCTTCGAACCGCGTCGCTTCAGCTTCGCTGGCTTCGGCCTCGGGCTGCCCGCGCTCCTCCTCACCTCCTGCTACGCCCTGCCCTCGGCTCCGACGGCCAACCAAGACCCCGGCGTGGCCTTCGAGGGGGCGGCGGACGAAGACCGAGATGACGAGGAAGACGAGACCGAGGAGCGCCTTCCCGGGAGCGGGACACAGATGGCATCCGTCCCTGTCGCTGACTCGGTCGAACCCGACGCCTCCCAGCTGCTCTCGCTCGAGCTGCCGAGCAGCCTGGGCTGCGGCGAGCTCGTCACCGCTTCGGTCCTCATGGGCAACAACGGGAGCGAGACCTGGACGCGGGAGGGCGGCTACAAGCTCGGAACCGTCGACGACGAGGACCCCCTCTACTTGGACGGCACGCGCGTGTGGCTGAGCCCGGATGAATCGGTAGAACCCGGGTCATCCCATACCTTCACCTTCGAGCTGCAAGCACCCGAAGAACCCGGCACGTACGTCTCGGATTGGCAGATGGTGCACGAAGCAGTGCAGTGGTTCGGCGAGATCGCGAGCCAGGAAATCGAGGTGATTTGCGCAGAGGAGCCTCCCACTTCTGAGCCGCCGCCCGGGCCGCCGGACCTGTCGACAGTCACTTGGCTCCACACCGACGTATCGCAGTGGCCCGAAACGGCGACGCTGTCCTCGGTCACAGTCTCTGGCTCGAACCTCTGCCTCGACTACGACAAGGCAGGCGTCTGGCCCATCTACGACTTCAACGGGGTCGACGTGGTGGCCAACCCCTGGGTCTTCATCTGGGAGGACGAGCAGTGGTACGGCGCGACCTGGGAATGGATGCGCCCCGGACAGACCTGCAAGGCATCCACCGCGGTCGCCGGCAGCCACATCAAGCAAGACCCCTTTGGCGAGTACTCAGGCTGGGTACCGACCTCGGGAACAACCTACTGGTTCATGGTCAGCGGCCTGGCCCGCTTTGGTGCCTGGACTGTCGAGGAGCGCAGCAACCTCGTGCCCTTTGTCTGGCCCTGAGCCAGGTCGGCTAGCTGGGCGGCCGCGCCTCGCTCTGTCCCTCACAGATGTAGTACATCTCGCCGCCCGAGAAGCTCCCTTGGCTGCAGGTACACGGGTAGTCGTTCCAGCAGCCGTCGGGTCCCCAGTTCAACAGGGCGCAGTTCTCGATCGTCTCGGACACACACTCTTGGCCATGCGAGTTGTTGGGCTCACCGCCACACCAGTTTTCGTAGCTTGAGGGCGAACCGTCGATCCACTCCCAAGTTCCTTCGACGGCATCGTCGCTGTAGCCAATCCACCAGGGATAGCCGGACGAAACGATGATGGCCGTGTCGGTAGCCCAGAGAAGCTCGGCCTCGCTATCGAAGGTCACGAGGCGGTAGTCGTAGACCGAGCAGTTCGCATCGGCGTCAAACCAGGTGTTGGCTACCTCGCAGAACATGTACGGATGCTCTGGGTCCGGGTTGTAGTCCACGGTGCAGGGGCAGACCGACGAAGAGTCGGCGGTGCCGTCGCAGTCGTCGTCGATGGCGTTGCAGATCTCGGTGGCGCCGGGGTTGACCGCGGCGTCGGTCTCGTCGCAGTCCTCGTACTGCAACGCCCATCCCGGCGAGGACCCGCAGCCATCCTGCGTGACGTTCTCGAGGCCCCAGCCATCGTGATCCTGGTCGTGATAGAGCGGGACCTGAACGTCCTCATCGATGAAGCCGTCGCAGTCGTTGTCCACCCCATCGCAGACCTCGGT
>CAZQTQ010000016.1:0-22757 GCA_964596025.1 uncultured Rickettsiales bacterium | reverse complement strand
GTACAGGGTTCGGATGATGACGGCGCTCTTGTCGCGGAGATCCTTGCGCGGATCGAGGCGGGGGCTCTCGACAGTGACCCTGCGCAGGCCGCGGCTGCTGTCCCAGGGGTCGAGGCTGCGATCGTAGACGAGGGCCGTCATGGTCTCGGGGACGGAGAAGGCTTCGATCGTGTCGAGTTCGCTCATGGCTCAGCCCCGTGGCTGGGGGAGGGTGACAGTAGCACTGTGGGCCTGCGGGTCAACGGACGGGGCCTTCCCAGCCGGCGGACGATCCCACGGCGCGAGCAGCAGCCAGCACAGGCCCCCCAGGAGGATGTGGGCGGTGAGGATGACCTTCATGGCGAGTGAAGCGGCGACTGCGACGGATCCTTCGAGCTGCAGGCCCGCGGTGGCGGCGGCGGTGTGGACGGCTTCCTGGAGGCCCATGTTGGCGGGGATCCAGATGCTGACCATGTTGCCGAGGACGTCGATGGTCTCGAGGAAGGTGGCGGCAAAGGCAGAGAGCGGGGTGCCGAAGGCGGCGTAGATGAGCATCATCACCACGATCATCGTCACCATCTTGGTGGCCGAGAGCAGGGCGGCGGCGAGGAGGACTGTGGGGCGGGACGTGAAGAGTGCAAATGTGTCACGGAAGCGGCGGATGAGGCTTTCAGTGGCTGTCGCCCAGCGCTCGCCCTTGTCCCCGCTGCGGCCCATTGGCTCCAGAAGGCGGGACACCAGCGAGGCGGCAAGGCGCGCCCCAGCGTAGGCGATGCGGGGGTAGAGCACGACAACCAGGCCCACGGCTGTCATTCCCAGGAGGAAGGCGGTCGTCCAGCCCAGCTGGACCATGGCGCCCTCGGTGGCGGGTGTGCGCAGGAAGGGCAGGCAAAAGAGCAGTAGGCCCAGGTTCATCAGCGTGGCCACGACCTTGCAGGCGATGAGGACGGTGAAGGCGTCGACGCCCCGGACGCCGCGGGCCTTGTCGAGCCAGATGGCCATGGCCGGTTCGCCGAAGTGGCCTGGTGCTACGAAGTTGATGACATTCGACGCGCAGTTGGCCCGCAGGATGGTGACGAGGGGAACGCGGATCCCGATGAGGCGCAGAGTCCACCACCAGCGCAGGCCCATCGTCAGGATCTGGGAGGCGAAGGCGAGAAAGGCCAGGCCGAGCAGGAGTCGGTCGCCAGCCAGTAGGGTGGTGCGGACTTCGTCGGCGCCGAAGTGGGCGAGGAGGGCCCAGACGATTCCAATGCCCAGCGCTAGGAGCAGGCCTCCCTGGAGTGCCAGGCTGCTGCGGCTGCGTCCAGGGGACGGGGTTGTGGGGCGGTCCTCCACGCCATCAGCATGCCGCATGCTGGTCGGTCTTGCTGCGGAGGGCTCCGTCTCTCGGTGCTAGTTGCGGCGGCGGCGGATTCCAGCGGCGCCCAGGGCGAGCAGGAGTGGGAAGAGCGAGCCGGGCAGGGCGGCTCCTCCGGCGAGAAGGTTCGAGCCGCAGGTGCAGCCGCGTCCGAGGTTGGTGCCGCTGGAGCTGGTGTCGGCTTCGACCACGTCAGAGGGGTCGAGGTCGTCGTCGTCGTCTCCGGTTGCTGCGCTGTCGTCGTCGTCCCCGGTTGCTGCGGTGTCGTCGTCGTCCCCGGCGGGCTCGGGGGCAGCCACGCCGTCGCAGTCCTCATCGGTGTCGTTTCCGGGGATTTCCTCGGCGAAGGGCCCAATTTCGGCGTTGAGATCGTCGCAATCGGTGCCACCGGATTCGACCGAGGCCACGCCGTCGCCGTCTTCGTCGACCCCGTCCAGTTCGTCGCAGTTCTGGTCCACGTTGTCTCCGACGGTGTCGGAAGCGCCAGGGTAGACCGCGCTGTTGTCGTCGTCGCAGTCTGGCCCACCGCTGCATTGGGCGCCAAACCAGCCGTCCCCGTCGAGGTCGCAACAGACGGGATCCTGGCCGCAGTTCGTGACGTCTGCGCAATCCGTCTGGCCGTTGAGATCGTTGTCTAGTCCGTCGGTGCAGTTCTCGGGGCAGCCGGTGCCTGCGCTGACGTCGAAGCTCAGTGTGTAGTCGGGGCTGAAGACCTGGTCATTCTCATCTAGGCAGGGTCCGGACGCGATGTCGAGGTGGTCTGTGCCGTAGGCCTCGACGACCACGTAGTACTGGGAGCCAGCCTCGCAGGTGAAGACGACCTCGTCGTCTTCGGCGTAGGAGGCAGTCGAGCCCGAAACGCAGCCGGTGTTGGGATCGCAGCTGGAGTCCAACACGTAGATGTCGAGGTCGCATGGGAGGTTGGTGATGAGCAGGGTGACCTCACCGGAGACCTGGCACTGGAAGCCGTAGACCGCTTCGGGTGCTACCTGGGCCTGGTTTGCGTAGGGCTCGCCGCAGGTGTAGCAGAGCCCATCGTCGCACTCGCCGCCCAGCACGTTGCTTTGGGTGTGGTCTACCGAGGTGCTGATCGAGGACGAGCAGCTCAGTGTGTCGAGGATGGGTGCCGAGGCGGGGCAGGTGGCAAAGGCCAAGTTGGGCACGAGCACAGCGGTGAGAAGCGCCACACTGAGCCACAAGAGGCGGCTGGGGCGACACGGTGCCGGAATTACGGAATGCGGGAGCGGCAGAGCAGCGGTCACAGGATTCTCCGGTAAAGCCCGCGGGCCGCGAGCGAGGGCTTACCTAGAGGATGCAGAGCGGGGAGGCAAGGAGTTTCTGGGTCCTAGAAGAACGACACCACCACTACGACCGCCATTACCAGCGCCATCCCGAACTCCGCCATGATGCCCATCACCGCCCCCAGCACGGCACCGAATCCTGCGCGAGTGGCCTCTTCGCGGTCTTTTCCGGCCGCCCAGTACTCGAGCAGCAGTGCGCCGCCAAAGGCGCCGAGGAAGGGGCCGAGGATGGGGATGGGGATGAAGACGCCTAGCACCAGGCCGAGGAGTGCGCCGGCGACGCCCCAGTTCGATGCGCCGTACTTCTTTGCGCCGAGGGCGGAGACGAGGTACTGGATGCCCCAGGACAGCCCCGCCATCACCAGGAGGGCTACCTGGATGCCGAGGCCGAGGGGGTCCCAGCCGGTGAGCAGGCCATGTAGAACGGCGCCGGCACAGATGAGGGCGGCGCCTGGCACGGCGGGAAAGAGGCTACCGAGCAGGCCCAGGATCACAAAGAGGGCCAAGAGGGCGTGCGCCGCGAGGTGGTCGGCGTTCTCGATCGCTCGGCTTGCGGCCTCGATGAGGGGGTTCAGAAAGCTCCAGTCCATGGTGTCGCCTACCAGTAGCTTGCGCGCAAGACGATTGAGGGGCTGCCGTCTTCCCGAATGAGGGCTCGGCAGGCGAGCCGCGTCTTCGGCCCCGCGTCGTGGCGGGCGAGGATCTCTCGCTCTTCGTCCAAGACTTCAGTCAGCCGGTCTTCGCCGAGTAGGACCTCTACGACGCACTTGCCGCAGACGGCCTCGGCGGTACAGGACGAGGCGATTGGCTGGCCTGCTCTTCGCAAGAGGGCGAAGAGATCGGCACCGTCCTCGCCGTGGAAGACGACGTCCTCTCGCCTCTCGAAGGAGGAGCGGCAGCGGATCTGGACGGGCGAGCGGTTCATCGACATCCCCTACGAAGGTTGCAGGGCTCAATTGCAGCAGGACCCATTGTTTCTTGTCCTCTTCTCTCATCATAATGGCGCCTCTGGGCTGCAGGCGCCCGATCGAACCCTTGGAGGCCCCGATGGGCGAGACCGTCTTCTCGAAGATCCTGAACAAGGAACTCCCAGCCAAGATCGTGCATGAGGACGAGCTCTGCATGGCCTTTTGCGACATCAACCCGAGAGCACCCACTCACATCCTCATCATCCCCAGAAAGCCGATTCGGGACATCACCGAAGTGGAAGACGAGGACAAGGAGCTGCTGGGGCACCTCATTTGTGTGGCGCGTGACATCGCAAAGCAGAACGGGCTAGACGAAAAGGGCTTCCGACTGGTGGTCAACACGGGAATCAGCGCGGGGCAGACGGTCTTCCACCTACACGTCCACCTGATGGGTGGACGCACGATGGCGTGGCCGCCTGGCTAGGCGGTTAGTTCTTGTCGCGGTGGCGGGGCGGGGGCGCTCAGCCCGAGTAGCCCCACTTGGCCTTGTTGGTGTCGACGTCTTCGGGAGACGGTTGTTCGTGCTCCTCTTCCTCTTGGACTTCGAAGTCGTCCTCGCAGTCTTCCATCTTGTAGCTGAGCGCGATGTCCGTCTCGAAAGCGTCTGGAACGTCCTCCTCGGGGAAGATGGCTTCCCAGGGGCAAGCTGGTTCGCAGGCGTTGCAGTCGACGCACTCGCCAGGATGGATGTAGAGCTGGTTGGGGAAGGTCGCCTTGTCGTCTCCTTCGTAGCGGTAGATACAAGCAACCGGACAGACGGCAACGCAGGCAGTGTCCAGACAATCGCGACAGAGTCGGGTGACGATGTAGGTCATTGGATCCTCTCAGCAAGGGGGAACAGCACGGGTCCACTTGCGAGTATCCCGAGACGGGGCCGTTGGGGCAAGCAGGCGGCGCTTTCTGACCGAAGATGAGGGGCCCCGGAGGGGTCCGAGAACCCGCAAAACCCTGTCTGGGTTCGAGTTTGGGAGTCGGTTGCTGAAGTCATCCCACCTGAAGTCACCGGTCACTGCGAAGCGACCCATTTCGTTGGAGCTGGCGTTTCCGAGGTCGTCTCCGGGACTCGCTCAGGGAGCGTCGAGGGGACCCTCGGACCCGCCGAGGTCGTGGGGGGCACCGAACACGAACTGGACCGCGTCTTTGGCGCGTGACGCTGGCGCAGTGGGCTCGTCGGGGCCAGGAAGGTAGTCGCCGTCGGAGTCGAGCACGGCGAACAGGCGCAACCCGGTCGTCGGCACACGTGCCTGTTGTCCGCCGGTGCGCTGTACGGCGAACAGTCGCAGCTCAGACGCCGGTAGTCGCGCCTTCAGGGCGTAGCTCGGGGTGAAGAGGAGCGGGTCCTCGACGTGAAGGAAAACTGGGACCGCATTTGCCTGAGGGAGTCCATTGGTGACGTCGATGTTGCGGTAGCCGGCGAGCAGCAGCGACACGTCCCGCCCCATGAACTGCTCCGCGACGGCCGAGGCGTCGACGAACACCCGCCGGGGCGGGTTGGACTCCGAGGGGCCCCCGATCTTTGACAGGGGACCCAGGAGAACGACCGGGGTGGGCTTGTCCGCGTTGGGTGTGAAGCCCTCCATCAAGAGCGAGATGATCTCGTCCCCGTCGGGTTGGTAGTTGTTGTTGACGTCCACCGCGATGAGCAAGTTCGTGTGGGTTGGGAGGGGCACAGTGATCTCGACTGGCCACCGCAGGCGCAGCTCTTTGCTTTGCCAGGTGAATTGGGGGCGTCCTTCGGAGGAGGGCCACCCGTGCTTGATCTGCTCCTCGACGAACCCCAGTGCCAGGATGTGGCCGTGGGTGGGCAGATCGGCCACGCCGGGGGCTGTGATCATCAGCCTGTACTCTTCCCAGCGCCGCTGACTTGCCCTCTTCTCATCGGCCCCGATCCCATCCAGGGGTGTGGAGAGCTCGATCGGTGTGGGCTCGTCGGTGCGGGCGACGAAGCCCTCGAGCAGTCCCGAGGTGATCTCGTTTTGGTCCGGATGGCCGCTGCCGTTTGCGTCGAGCACGACTAGCAGGTTCAAGCGGTGGGGAAGGGGCGGCCTTAGCAGCAGCGGCCACTGCAGGCGGAGCTCCTCGCTCCTCCAGTAGAACGCGGGTCGGCCGTCGATCGCCAGACGCCCTTGGTTGACCTGATTGTCTTCGAAGCCGAGCACCAGGAACCTGCTCTTCTCGGGCAGATTGGCCGCATCGGAAGCCGTGAGGACTAGTGTGCCCGGCTCGAACTCGGGCCCCGGGGCCAAGGCGGGTGGAGCCTCTGAAGCCAGCAAGTCGCACTCGGAGGTTCCCCCTACGATCCCGAGGGCCAGCAGAAGTCCGCCTGCGGCGATCGCCGCTGATTGCGCCCGGGATCGGCAGAGAGGCTCAACGGTCATGGGGCACCAGCCCAGCCTTCGCGCTGGAAGGCCTCGAGGATGGCGTCGGCGATCAGAGCGTGGCCCGCTTCGTTGGCGTGCATGGAGTCGACGAAGTATCGCTCTGCGCGATCGGCGAGGGCCGAGAAGCGGTCGCACAGTAGGACGCGCGGATCCAGTTCGGCGTAGTCGCGGGTGCAGCTGCTTCGCCCTGCGGTCTCGCCGTGGCCTTGCCCCGGTAGGGAGTGAAGGCCTACCTGTTGTACGAACAAGGGCTCAAAGCCGGCCCCCCGGCCCAGCTCTTCGAGGGCCCGGGCGTTGGCCAAGCCCCGGTCGGCCGGAACGCGCACCGCTCCAGGCGGGGGCGCGGCAGCGGGCGCGAGCAGGCGTCTCAGAATCTGACCCACTGCAGTCCGGTCGAGGAGGGTCGCTGTGGTCCGTGACCATGCGGGCGCATTGGTGATCTCCTCGTCGGGGCTGGCGTATGCGATGGACAAGGGCAAGTCGTCGTTCATCCCGAGGTCGAAGATCACGACATCGGGCTCGAACGCCAGGCCGTAGTGTCTTACGTACTGCAGTCCCTGCCAGGTGGTGTGCCCCATTACTGCGGCATTGAGCACCTGCCAGGTCGGCCCGCCCAGCCGATTGAGCCGCCGCTCGAGCGCCGCCGAGTATGCGGCCCGCTCCTCGACGTACATTCCCATCGGGTGCGAGCCTCCCACGACCAGCGCACGCTGCACACCAGCGGGCTTCGCCCGAGTCACGCTGGGGCTCCTCATGCCGTGGTCGTTGACTCGTAGCGAAGCCAGCCCCCACAGTTGTCGTTCGCCAGTCTGTGAAGTCGCTCCGGGTGCCAGCCGCCAGATGGTGTGTGGATCTTCGATGTAGGCGCCGTGTTTGAAAGCCTCACGCTGGGAGATGAGCCAGTCGGGACCCTCGGGTGCCGCGGGCTTGATGTCGACAAAGCGGGTCAGGCCGCTCGCGCAAAGCTCCAGCATTCCGAGGCCGAGCAGCGTGGCGAGGAGGGTGAAGACGCTACGGCGAGCCGGCGAGAGACGATGTTGGGAGGGCACGACGGATGTTTGCACATCCGTCGCCTTCGGGCTGATGAAGCAGGTCCTAGTAGGGGCTGAGGAAGAGCCAGGCCTGGTCGGATTTCGAGCCAACGAGCAGGTCTGTGGCGCCGTCGCCATTGAAGTCGCCGGTGGCCGCGCTGTGTCCTAAGCCGAGGGACTGCTCGGTCGCGGTGACGGTGACTGCGTCGTCTTCGAGGGTGAGTTCGCCGCCTTCGAAGCCAAGAGAGCTGAGGAAGAGGTGGAGTCCGGGGTAGTCGTCGCCGTCACCGCTGAGCACTACGTCCATCGCGCCGTCGCGGTCGATGTCTGAGGCGAAGAGGACGGGGGGATTGAAGGCCGAAGTGGACTCGATGCGCAACCAGGCTTGGTCGAGGGACAGGGGTTCCACGAGCCGCAGATCGGCACCAGAGAAGCCCAAGACCTCGCTTTGGGACCTGAGCAAGAGATCGGGCTGTCCGTCCCCGGTGATGTCACGGGCGTCGAGGAAGCGGCTGGAGCCGAGGTAGGGGCTCGAGGGATCGCCGGTGACGAGGGCAGAGAGCGTCTCGGGAAAGAACTGCGAGGTCTTGGGGTCGAGGAACTGGGCGGCGGTCAGCGCGTAGATCATGCCGCCCTCGTCTGTCTCACTCCCCGCGAGGGAAGAGTACTCATGGCTGCAGGAGATCGCCAACTCGGGCAGTCCGTCACTGTCGAGGTCTCCGATTGGGGTGGCGCCTGCGCCACAGGTCATTCCTGTGCCGCCGACAAAGGCGGACCCGCTGCTAAAGACGTGAGTGCCCCCTTGCGACCACTCGTGTCCCAGGACGTACGCGACGAAGCCGGAGCGGGTCGGTTGGTGCCGGAAGGGCTCGGGGAAGGCGAGCTCATCTAGGCCGTCACCGTCCAGGTCACCCATGGAGGTTGGGCGCCCCCAAACCATGCCGCCGCTGCCTCCATGCCCTCCGGGAGACAGGAACTGGGCGGCAGCGTCGGCGGTGCTGAGCTGGCTGCCGCGGTGGATCTGGGCCCCGAAGAAGAGGTAAGCCTCGGTGGTTGCATCTGACGGCATCACGCTGGCGAACCCCGACAACAGGACTTCGGAGCGGCCGTCGCCGTCCAGGTCGCCGACACCCCACAAGTTCGTCTCGCTATTCCCCCAGTGGTAGCCCAGCCACCTGCTCTCTGGGTCAGCCGCATGGAAGCTCGCATACGCATCGGAGCTGTGCAGGTTGGCGCTGGGAGCGAAGTAGCCGCCTTCGAAGAGGAAGACCTGGCTCGTAGGCCCATCGCCATCGAAGGGTTCGGCGATCACGAAGTCCTCGATGCCGTCGCCCGTGACGTCGCCGACGTTGGCGACGTCACGGGCGAAGCTGTCGCCGCCGGTGAGGCGGATGGCGCCGGCGGCTGCGGTCAGGGCGTCGTCTCCATCGCAGGAACTGTCGACTCCGTCGCCTGCGACCTCGCCCCAGTTGCCTGGGTAGATCGTGGCGTCGTTGTCGTCACAGTCGCGGTGCTCGGGGTGTCCGTCGCCATCGCGGTCGACACCGGTGCCGTCGATGCCGTCGCAGTCTTGATCTATGCCGTCGCCCTCGGGGTCGTCGGCGCCGGGGAAGATCTCGGGGTTCGTGTCATCGCAGTCGATGGCTTGGCTCCGACCGTCGCCGTCGCTATCGGCGGCTCCGCCGTCGAGACCGTCGCAGTTGCTGTCGATGCCGTCGCCGATGAGGTCGGTCGCGCCGGGGTGCACTTCGGGGTCGTTGTCGTTGCAGTCCAGCGGAGTCCTGAAGCCGTCTGTATCTCGATCCCGGGCGTCTCCGTCCGCGCCGTCGCAGTCCTGATCCACTCCGTCGCCCTCGGGGTCCTCGGCGCCCGGGTAGATGCTTGAATCTTGGGGATTGCAGTCGCCGCTGTCCGCGAAGCCGTCGCCATCGAAGTCGAAGCCATCGGCTCCTCCACAACCCACCCCGAGCAGGAACGATCCCAGCGCCAGGCTCTGCACGACGCCAACCACAGGCATGCCGCCGGTCCTGCACTTCGTGCTTCGCAAGGAGTGTTCTCCTAGAAGAGACCTTCGGCGGCTCGGGCGATTGCCGGGACGACCCACTGGGGGAAGATGCCCAGCAGCACGACGGCCCCGCTCAGGCTGAGGGCGAAGGCGCGTGTGCTGATGCTCTCGGGCACGGGCTCCGCGTCCTCGGGGGGGTCGACAAAGGCCGACTTTACCACGATCAAGTAGTAGTAGACGGCGATGGTGTTGTTGATGCCGGCGACCAGCACGAGCCAGAAGGCGCCGTTGTCCACTGCCGCCTTGAAGAGCAGCCACTTGCCAGTAAAGCCGATGGTCGGGGGCACGCCGGCCAGGCCCAAGATGCCGATGAGCAGGGCCAGGGCCAGAGTCGGGGCTCGGCCGTAGAGGCCGCGCAGATCGGCGATGGGCAGACTCTGGTCGGTGGCGCCGAGGCGCTCCTGGCGTTGGCGGCCGAGCTCGGTGACGACCCCAAAGCAGAGCAAGATCAGCAGCATGTAGCCGGCTGCGTAGTAGAGGGTGGCGGTGTAGCCGTCTGCGTCTCGCCCGATGAGCCCCAAGACGATGTAGCCAGCTTGGGCCACGCCGGAGTAGGCGATGAGCCGCTTCAAGTCCTTCTGGACCAAGGCGGCGAGGTTGCCGTAGGTCATCGACAGCACGGCCAAGCCGCCCAAGACCCAGACCATGCGCTCCAGCTCGGCGCCCAGCAGCAGCAGGCGGAGCAGGGCGGCGACAGCACCGACCTTGGAGGCGCCGGCGATGAACGAGGCGGTGCCGTGCGAGGCCGTCTCGTAGGTGTCTGGGGCCCAGAAGTGGAAGGGGAAGACGGCCAGCTTAAAGAGGACCCCGCCGATCGCCAGCACCACGGCGCCGGTCGCCAGGCCCGAGGGATCCTGGCTGAGCGCGGCCGCAATGTCGGGCAGGTAGACGGTGCCCGAGAGGCCGTAGAGCAGCGACATGCCGTAGAGCGCCACGGCTGAGGCTGTGGCGCCGTAGAGGAAGTACTTAAAGCTCGCCTCGTTGTGGTGTCCGAAGCCCCGGGCCAGCGGCACCGTGATGTAGAGGCAGTAGGCTGCGATCTCGAGGGCCACGTAGAAGGTGACGAGATCGTTGGCCGAGACCAACATCATCATCCCCACGGTCCCCAGGACCAAGAAGAGCAGGAACTCCGGCTTGTCCCGCTCGGGGATGCCGTACTCGCGTCCGACCAGCCAGACTGAGCCCAGGAGGCCCACGCTGAGCAGGATCTTGGTGATCTGCGCCAGGAGCGTTACGTCGTAGGCGCCAAAGAACAAGGGGCCCTCTTGGCGGACGGCGAGCGCGGAGAGGACGAGGACGAGGAAGGCACCGAACAGAGTGAGGCGCTGGGCGACGGCCGCAGCACGCGCTCGGCGCGCGCCGATGATCTCCTTGGACACGCCCTCTTCCTCGTGGCCAATTCCGACGCTGACCAAGAAGATGAGCAAGGCCAGGATCAGGCCGCCCAGCTCGGGAAGGAATCGCATCGCAAGCGCCACGTTCACGCCTTAGCCCCCCAACAGTGCGACCACGGTGCTGACCGAGGCGGCGATGGGATCGAGCATGGCCGAGGGGAGGACGCCAAAGAAGACCAGCGTGCCGGCCAGGATGACCCGGGGGGTGGAGAGGATGGCCGTCATGTCGCTTACTTCAGCCCACTCTTCCTTGGCGGGACCAAAGAAAGCCTGCTGTACGACCCGCAAGACAAACAGCGCCGAGACTACGAGCCCGCAGATGGCCAGGATGCCGATGAGGGGATAGGTCTGGACGGCGGCGACAAAGACTAGAAGTTCGGCCCAAAACGAGGCCAAACAGGGCACACCGATGCCGGACAGGCCCGCGATGATGAAGAAGGTCGAGGCCTTGGGTGCGGTGTGGAAGAGCCCGCCCAGGCGGCCGATCTCGCGGGTGTGGGTGCGGTCGTAGAGGTGGCCGATGGAGGAGAAGAACAGGGCGGTCATGATGCCGTGGGCGAACATCTGGAAGACCGCCCCCTGGATGCCGGCATCGGTCATCGTGGCCAGGCCGAGCATGACCACGCCCATGTGCGAGACCGAGGAGTAGCCGACGACGTACTTGAGGTCGGTCTGGCCCAAGGCGACAAAGGCGCCGTACAGGATGTTGCACAGGGCGACGACCGCCATCACCGGGGCCCACTCGGTGGCGGCGTCGGGTAGCAAGATCAGGCCGACCCGCAAGACGCCGTAGGCGCCGAGCTTCATGAGTACACCGGCGTGCAGCATCGACACCGCGGTCGGTGCCGCTACGTGGCCGACGGGCGACCAGGTGTGGAAGGGGAAGATGCCGGCCAAGACGCCGAAGCCAACGTAGACGAAGCCGAAGAGGATGAGCCCCATCCCCTGCCAGTCCTTCACCTTGGCCAACTCGGTCATGTCGAAGGTGTTCAGGCCGGAGTAGTGGGACAGGCCGATGAGAGCTGGGAACAGCAGGGCGCTGCCTGCGAGCAGGAAGATCGTCAGCTTCATCGCCGCGTACTTGCGCCGGGTGCTGCCCCAGACGGCGATCAGCAGGTACATGGGCAGGACGGCGAGCTCGTAGAAGAGGAAGAAGAAGAAGAGGTCCTGGGCGATGAAGACGCCGATGACGCCGGTGACGAGCACGTGGGTGAAGGCGAAGTACTCTTTGACGCGCTTGTCCAGCTCCCACATCGTCAGTACGCCGGTGAAGTAGACGATGCCGGTCAAGAGCACCATGGGCAGGCTCAAGCCGTCGACGCCGACGAGGTAGGTGATGCCTTGGGGTGGCAGCCACTTCAACCGTTCGACGAACTGCAAATCGCCGGTGCTGCCGTCGAAGCGGAACCAGAGCAGGAGCGAGCCGGCCAGGACCAGGCCCGAGAAGAAGGCAGCTACTTGCTTGTGGCGCTGGGGCTGGTCGTTCGGTACCAGGACGGTGATCCCCAGCGCTGCCACCGGGCACAGCAGGATGAGGGTCAGGAGGTGGGCGTCGAGCCAAGCCATGGTCTCAGGCCCACCCGAGCGCGAGGATGGTGAGGCCGAGGAGGCCGAGGAGGACCGAGACGTAGGTCTGGAGCCGTCCGCTCTGAAGTCGGGAGAGGAGTCCGCCGATCGAGCGAGTCTGCAGGGCTACTCCGTCGATGCTCTTGTCGACGGCCCCGCGGTCGAATCCGACCGCTGCTGCGGTCAGGCCGTGGACGATGCGGTCGCTGACCCAGCGCCAAAACGCGTCGAGGTACCAGCCCTGCTCGAGGAGGCGCGCTACGGCAGGGAGGCGGCCCAGGAAGCCCGCTTCTCCCTCGGACTTGGGACCAAAGTCCCGCCACGCCATGCCCGCGCCCACCACAAAGGCGAAGAGCGCCATGCCGACCCCGGCGCTGGCCCAGTGGACGGCGGCTTCGTCCGCGGGTCCACCGAGGTGGCCCGCCAGCGGCGAGCCGATCCAGCCGATGCCCAGGACGGCGACGCCCAAGACGGCGACTGTAGCGTTCATCGGTCGGTCGCCGGCGCCGCTGTGGTGTTCCGCTTCCCCACCGTGGGAGCCCTTCCCCTGCCTGAAGGCCACGGCAAAGAGCAGTCGGCCCGCGTAGTAGGCGGTCATCGCCGATGTCACGAGCGCCAGCCCGAAGACGGGGAGCGGAGCGTGGTGGTGGACTGCGGTCAATACGGGTTCTTTGCTGAGGAAGCCGGCAAAGCCCGGTGCGCCGGACAGGGACAGCGTGCCTACGGCCAGGCCGAAGAACGCCACCTTCGCGGTGCGCCCCACCTTGTCTCCGATGGCGAAGAGGTCGTTGCTGTGGGCGTGGTGGATGAAGATTCCGGCGCTCAGGAAGAGCAAGCACTTAAAGCCTGCGTGGGTGACGAGGTGGAAGAATCCCGCCACAAGAGAGCCTGCAGCGAGGCCCATCAGCATGTAGGACAGCTGGCTGACTGAGGACCAAGCGAGGACCCGCTTCATGTCTCGCTCGACCATGGCGGCACCTGCGGCGAGGAAGGCAGTGCCGCTGGCGAGGCAGAGCGCCACCAGTTGGACGGTGTCCGAAGCGAGGAAGAGCGGCTGCAAGAGGGCGAAGAGGTAGACGCCAGCTGCCACCATGGTCGCCGAGTGCAAGAGAGCCGAGACCGGCGTCGGACCGGCCATGGCGTCGGGTAGCCAAGGGAAGAGCGGGAACTGGGCCGACTTGCCGGCGATGCCGCAGAGCAGCAGCAGGCCAACGGTCGTCGTCGTACTCGTGTCGAGTTGGCCCTTTTCGACCGCGGCCAATACCGTGTCGATGCGCAGATCGCCGACTGCCAGTAATAGGAGGACCAGGCCGACAAAGAGCCCGATGTCTCCAAAGCGCGTCATGATGAAGGCCTTCTTGGCGGCCTGCGCCGCTTCGGGCTTGTAGCCCCAGAAGCCGATCAGCAGGTAAGAGGCCAGCCCGACCAGCTCCCAGGCAACGAAGGTCTGGACGAGGTCGGAAGCCAGCACGAGGCAGAGCATTACTGAGGCAAAGAAGGACAGGGTGCCGAAGTAGCGCGCCTTGTGCGGGTCTTCGGCCATGTAGCCGACCGAGTAGATCTGGACTCCCAAGTGGATGGTGCCGACGACGCAGGCCATTGCCGTGGATAGGCCGCTGAGTCGGAAGCCAAAGTGGAAGGTGAAGTCCTCGGTCACCGCCCAGGGGGCGGCGGTCACAAAGCCTCCGTCGGGCAGCTGAAGGGCGAGCATCCAGGTGGCCACACAGGCTGTGGTTGCGGCCAAGAGTGACAGGCCGACCACTGCCTGAGGCCGGCTCCGCAGGCCCAAGAGCATGACTACGAACACCAAGAGTGGTGCGCCGATGGCCAGGTCTGCCCAGGTCGCGAGCGTCATCCGCGCAGTTCCTCCAAGGCTTCGCTGGAGATGACGCCCCGGGCCCGATGTACTGCGAGGATGATCGACAGTCCGACCGCCGCTTCGGCCGCCGCCACCCCGATGACAAAGAGCGCGAAGACCTGCCCTTCGCCGGCATGGCCCGGGGTGAAGCGGGCAAAGGCTACGAGGTTGAGGATGACGGCGTTGAGCATGAGCTCGATGCCAATCAGCATGGCGACGAGGTTGCGGCGCAAGAGGACGCCGGTCGCCCCAATGCCAAAGAGCGCCGCGCTGACGACCAGGTAGGTGATGAGCGACTCAGCCACGAACCGCCTCCTCGTCTACTGGCTCCCGGCTGCGGCGCGCGATGACGACCGCGCCGATGATGGCGCCCAGCAGGAGCAGGGAGACGGCCTCGAACGCCAGCTCGAATCGGGTGAGGAGCAGCCAGCCGAGATCCTTGACGGTGCCCATCTCGGGATCGGCTTGCAGGGTCGGCAAGCCGCCGTTCAGGACGACCACTAAGATGGCCACGGCGAAGCCGATTCCCAGGGTAAAGCGGGTGCCTTTGCGCGGTTCTTCGCTCTGCTCCTTCGGGGTGGACATCATCACCGCAAAGATCATGGCAATCGCGATGCCGCCCAAGAAGATGAGGAGCTGCATCAGGGCCACGAACTCAGCCCCGAGGCCCAAGGTGATGCCCGCGGTACCCAGGATGGCGAGCCCGAAGCCCAAGAGGTTGTAGAAGACCTTGCGGTAGGCCACAGCCATCACCGCGCCGGTCATGGTGATGACGATGAGCAGCCCAAGGACGGGATCAGGCATCGGTTGGCCCCTCCTTGGCCGGTGGGTTCGGCGGTGCAGCCAGTGCCTCCGAAGGCTGGGTTGCCGGCGTCTTGGCCCCAGTGGCCGGTGCAGGCTTCGCTTTGCTTGTCCTGTCTTCCCGCCCCTTCTTCCGCGAGGCCCGCTTGGCCTCGTCCCGTGCCACCAGGCGTTCGACCAATTCGTTGGCTGGCGGGTCGTCCTTGTAAGGCTCCAGGAGATCGTGCAGCCAATCGCGGTTGTAGCCTGCGTCGTCGTAGTGTCGGCTGTACTTCAGGGTGTCGGTGGGGCAGACCGCGAGGCACAGACCGCAGAGGGAGCAGGTGCTGAAGTCGACCAAGAACTCGTTCGCCCGCTTCTTCTTCGTGCCCTCAATCCGTTCGCCCTTTACGGTGATGCAATAGGACGGGCAGATGAGTTCGCAGGCATCGCAGGCGATGCAGTCGTGGGTGCTGATGTCGTCGAAGGTGACCAGGGCGATGGCCGACCGGTAGGCATCGCTGAGCTCGGGTTTCTCGTGGGGGTACTGCAAGGTGTGCTTCTTGCCAAAGAGCCCGCGAAGCGTGACCTTCAAGCCCACGAAGAGGCTCAAGATGCTCCGCACCGTGAAGCGGACCACCCAGGCCAAGCCCGTCGGACGAACGGGGGCGGCAGTTCTGGAGGCGGCGTCCACAGTCATTTCTAGACCAGCTTGAGGACCAGGGCGGTCCCAAGAAGGTTGATCAGCGCGAGGGGAATGAGGAACTTCCAGGCGAGATTCATCAGCTGGTCGAAGCGCAGCCGCGGGTAGGTCCAGCGGGCCATGACCATGAGGAAGAGCATGAAGTAGACCTTCAAGAGGAACCACACGGGTCCGGGGAGGAAGGGCCCGTTGCTTCCGCCAAGGAAGAGGGTGACCCCCACCCCACAGACCACGAACATGTAGGTGTACTCCGCCAAGAAGAAGACGGCGAAGCCCATGCCCGTGTATTCGGTGTGGAAGCCGGCCACGAGCTCGGACTCAGCCTCGGGGATGTCAAAGGGCGCGCGGTTGGTCTCAGCCGTCGCGGCCACGATGTAGATGCCCAGCGCCACCAGATGCATGAGGACCCAGGCCGGCCCGACCTCGGCCTGATGGGTCACGATCTCGCTCAGGTTGAGGGTGCCAGCGCAGAGCACCACGGCCATCGTCGAGAGCAAGAGGGGGAGCTCATAAGCAATGTTCTGAGAGACGGCCCGCATCCCGCCCAGCAAGGCGAACTTGTTGTTGGACGACCAGGCGCCCATGAAGAGGCCCATGAGGGAGACTCCGCCGAAGGCGAAGACGACGAGTACCCCGCTCTGCGCATTGGTCAAGATCAGCCCGTCGTCGTAGGGCAAGAGCGAGAGCAGGGCTAGGGCGGGGACGAAGGCTACGACCGGGGCGGCCACAAAGAGGGGCTTGTCCACCTTTGCTGGAACGATGTTCTCTTTTCCGAGGAGCTTGACCACGTCCAAGAGGGTCTGGAGCGTGCCCTGGGGCCCGTGCTCCATGGGGCCGAGCCGCCCTTGGACCCAGCCCGCGATCTTGCGCTCAAACCACACCATGAACATGGCGTTGAAAGTGACGAGCGCAGCCAGCGCAAGAAAGCCGAGCAAGAACTCGGTGGCCCAGCCGCCAATCAGGGCCTCCAGGTTCTCGATGAGGGCGCCCATCAGCGGTCGATCTCCGGCATGACGACGTCGATCGAGCCGAGGATGGCGATCGTGTCCGCGATCATCGTGCCCACCAGCAGCTCTTCCATGGCCGCGAGGTTGGAGAAGGAGGGGGTGCGTGCCTTGATGCGCCAGGGATTGGGAGACTTGTCGGCAACGATGAAGAAGCCCAGGGAGCCGCGGGCGCTCTCCATCGCATGGTAGTAGGTGCCGGGCTTGCTCTTGACCCGCACCAGCGGCTTCTTCGGACCGACGGGGCCGTCTGGCATGTTGTCGAGGCACTGCTCGACGATGCGCAAGCTCTGCTCCATCTCTTCGAAGCGCACGAAGTAGCGGGCCAGGCAGTCCCCTTCGCTGCGGGTCGGGACCTCGAACTCGACCTCTTTGTAGTAGCCCCAGGGTTCGGCCTTGCGGACGTCGAAGTCGATGCCGCTGGCCCGAGCGTTCGGACCGCTCATGCCGTAGCTGAGAATTGCCTCGGGTGTGATGACGCCGACGCCCTCGGTGCGCTTGCGGAAAATGACATTGCCGGTAACTAGCTGGTGGTAGGTCGTGAAGTGGGCCCGCTGCATGGCGATGTAGGCACGGACCTGTTCCTCGAAGCCCTCGGTCAGATCCCGCGTGACGCTGCCGAAGTTGGCGTAGCAGTAGGTCAGACGGGACCCCGAGATGGAGTCCAGGATGTCGAGGATGTTCTCGCGGTCCTGGAACGCGAGCAGGAAGGGCGTAAAGGCGCCGAGGTCTAAGAGGTAGGTGCCAAACCACAGGAGGTGGCTCGAGATGCGGTTGAGCTCGCAGGCCAGGACGCGGATGCACTGGGCGCGCTCCGGCACGTCGATTGCGAAGGCGCGCTCGACGGCCTGGCAGTAGGCGACGTTGAAGAGCATGCCGCCGACGTAATCCATGCGGCTCGGGTTGGGGAGGAACTGCGCGTAGATGCCGCGCTCGGCCATCTTTTCGTGGCCGCGGTGGCTGTAGCCGATCACCGGCCGGCACTCGACGACTCTTTCGCCGTCCAGCCGGAGCAGGAGGCGCAAGACCCCGTGCATCGAGGGGTGCTGCGGGCCCATGTTTAGGTAGTAGGTCCCGTCGTCGGGTGCCTGCTCCAGGGCTGGTTTCAGGACGCCGAAGCGCAGGGCCGCGTGTTCGGGAGTGCGCGGATGAGCCTGGTAGGCCGCGAGCTTGTGGGATTCCGCGCTCATGCCGGGTCCCCCGACTCTGGCGGTTCACTAGCGGGCCCTCTTGGGGATGCCTGGTCCGGGGCCTCGCTCGCAAGAGGCTCGCTGGTGGAAGCCTTGGCCTCGGTCGCCGCAGCAGCGGCCGCCGCTGCCTTCTCCTTCTCCTTCTCCAGGGCCTTGAGCCTCTTGGCCCGTGCCTTCTCCCGTTTTTCCCGCAGTTCGTCGTCGATGCACTGATCGCGCCGGAGCGGATGGAAGTCTGAGTCTTCGGGCAGGAGAAGGCGGACGAGGTAAGGGTGCCCCTCGATCTCGATCCCCATCATGTCGAAGGCCTCGCGCTCGAACCAATTGGCGGCGCCGAACACGTGGCTGATTGTGGGGGTCTTGTCGGCCTCGAGCCGGAGGCGGATCAGGTGCCGGTCCGGGCGGTTCTCGAGCCGGTTGAACTGATACCAGAGTTCACGAAAGTCCTCTTGGTCAACGGCCGTGATGCACTCCAAGAAATAGCCGGCGCCCCGGTAGAGCGCGGCGATCGATCCGATGGAGTCGACGGTAGCCTCCGCCTCGACGTCGAAGCCGCGGCGATCACTCTCCTGTCCTTCTTGTATCGACTCGGGAACGACGAGCGCAGCCAACCCCGAGGTGATCGGCCTAGGGTTCAAAGCGCCTCCCTGCTTTGATTTTTTCCTCCAGCTTGAGGATGCCCTGGATCAGGGCTTCGGGTCGGGGGGGGCAGCCAGGAATGTAGATGTCGATGGGGATGAGTTCGTCCCCTCCTTCGACGATCGCGTACTGGGCGGGGTACTTGAAGGGGCCGCCCGAGATCGTGCAGCCGCCCATGGCGATTGCCCACTTCGGGGCTGGCATCTGGTCCCAGAGGGCGAGGATGGTGGGGGCCATCTTGCGGGAGATGGTGCCGGCCAAGATCATCACGTCACTCTGCCGCGGGGACGGACGGAACACGCCCGCTCCGAAGCGGTCGAGGTCGTAGCGTGCCGCACCGGCGGCCATCATCTCAATCGCGCAGCAGGCCAGGCCGAAGGTCATCGGCCACAGCGAGCGAGCCCGCGCTTGGTTGAGTAGATCGTCGAGGAGGGCGAACTGGAAGCCGCCGCTGCCCCCGCCGGCTCGTAGGGCCGGTTGGGGGAGGTCGTTTTCGACGACCGGGAGGGCCGGGTGTTCGTCTACTGCCACTTGAAGACGCCCTTCCGGTAAGCGTAGACAATGGCCAATGAGAGGATTCCGACGAAGATCGCGATCTCGGTGAAGTCCCGCCAGTGGCCCATCTGCGCCCCAAACTGCGGGTCGTCGTAGACGAGCAGGACGGGGATGAGGAAGACGACGTCGACGTCAAAGGCGACGAAGATCAGGGCGAAGAGGTAGAAGGCGATGCCGAACTTCACCCATGCGCCACCAACCGGGAGCATGCCGCTCTCGTAGATCGTGTTGCGGTAGGCACCGTCGGTTCGTGGCGCAATGACCCGATTGATGAGTAGGGGGGCGGCGCCAAACACTACTCCGACGAGGAGGTAGCCGAGGACGTTGCCGTATTCAGAGAGCATGCCCTGCATCCGCTAGCCAGAAGCCACGCGGTGAGCCTCCGCTGACTTTGGTTGGCGAGTCTATCAAAAGGGCCCGGTCCGCGTGGGACCACTACGATCAGTTCGGAATGATCTCCCGAGCGATAATGAGCCGCTGGATCTGGGAGGTCCCCTCGTAGATCTGAAAGACCTTGGCGTCGCGCATGAGTTTCTCCACCGGGTACTCGTTGCTGTAGCCGTAGCCGCCAAATATTTGGACCGCGTCCGTCGTGACCTTCATCGCGGTGTCGGCGGCCATCGCTTTGGCCATGGACGAGTAGAGCGTATTCCTGCGGCCCTGGTCGACTTCGTAGCCGGACTTCCACACGAGGAGGCGGGCGGCTTCAATCTCCATGGCCATGTCGGCGATCATGAAGGAGATGGCCTGGTGCTTGGCGATGGGCTTGCCCATGGTGCGGCGCTCCGTTGCGTACTTGATCGCCTCTTCCATGGCTCTTCGACTCAAGCCGACAGCCGCCGCGGCCACGAGTGGTCGGGTCTTGTCGAACGCCTTCATCGCGATCTTGAAGCCGTAGCCCACGTCTCCGATGCGGTTGGCATCGGGTACGGTCACGTCTTCGAACCGGATGGCCCGGGTGTCGCTGGCCCGCTGGCCCATGTTCTGTTCCTTCTTTCCGTGGCTGATGCCCGGGGAGTCGGCATCGACGATGAAGCCGGTAAAGGCGGCGCCCGGACGGGCCTCGAGGTCGGTCTTGGCCAGGACGAAGTACCAGTTGGCCACGCCTCCGTTGGTGATCCACATCTTCTCGCCGTTGAGTACCCAGTCGTCTCCCTGCTTGACAGCGGTGGTGCGGGCAGCAGCCACGTCCGAGCCCGCGCCGGGCTCGGTGACGCAGTAGGCGGCCTTGAGTGGTTCCTCGACCATGCGGCCGAGGTACTTCTTCTTCTGTTCCTCGGTGCCCGCGACGATGACGGGCATCTCGGCCAGGGTGTTGGCTTCGACTGCGGTCCCGATTCCCGTGCAGCCCCAGGCGAACTCCTCGGCGATGATGCAGCCGTCGAGCGTTCCCAGGCCCAAGCCGCCGTAGTCCTCGGGAATGTGGGTGTTCATGAGCCCGAGGGAGTGAGCCTTGTTGAGGATGGCGTGGGGGTATTCGCTGGTCCGGTCGTGCTCGGGGGCAGCCGGGATGATCTCGTTGCGGGCAAAGTCGCGGGCGAGCTCCTGGAAGGCCAACTGGTTCTCGTTGAGTTCGAATCCGATCATGGGGTCCTCGTGGGGGCTGTGCAGCCGAAGGGCGGGCGGTGGGGGACCCGAGTTCTAACAAAATCCGGAGGCGCGGGAACAATGTTGGGGGCTCAGGGTCTGAAGGAATGAGAGGCAGCCGCAGACTTCGATTCCATCCCAGTCGTCGTTCGGGCAGGTCACAGCCCTATCGGTTGGCAGCCTTCTCGCACATCGTGAATGTAGGGCTCATAGACCCGCCCCGCGCGGCGATGGGGTCCTTCCAAAGGGGACGGAATTGCCGGCCCTAAAGGAGTGGTCCATGCGACACAAACGAAGCGAAGCCCTAAGCCTCTACTACAGCAAGGTTCAGGAGTACCCCGTGCTCAGCGCCGAGCAAGAGGTCGATCTGGCTCGGCGGGTGCGCGATCAAGGTGATCGCGAGGCCTTCGACATCCTGGTCCTGAGCAACATGCGAGCGGTGATCAAGATTGCGGGCGAGTACCGGCGGCAGCACGCCTCCTTTTCGGACCTCATTCAGGAAGGGATGGTTGGGCTGATGAAGGCGGTCGAGCGCTATGACCCCGAGCGAGGGACACGCTTTCTCTCTTATGCGGCCTGGTGGATTCGAGCGACGATTCGCGACCACTTGCTGCGAACTCGGTCCTTGGTGCGTTTGGGGACGACCCAGCGGCAGCGAACGGTCTACAGTCGGCTCGGCAAGGCGCGGGCCCAAGTGGAACGCGAGGGCCTGCGTGGCGATGCCGCTGCGGAACGGCTGGCCGAGCTGATCGGGGTCGACCGCGCAACCGTCGAGAGCATGCAGGGCCGGCTGGCGGGCTACGACCTGAGTCTCGACGCGCCGGTGGGGACCGATGAGAGTTCCTCGTCGCGTTCGAACTTCATTCCAGATCAGCGTCTGGGGCCCGAGGACTTGCTCGGCGTCGTTCAGGAAGCGGACCTGCAGCGGCGGGCCTTGGTTGACGCGCTCGGCGAGCTGCCAGAACGGGAGCAGGAGATCATCATGCGCCGCCACCTGGTGGAGGCTCCCGAGACCTTGCAACAGGTCGGTGACCGGCTCGGTATTAGTCGGGAGCGGGTGCGGCAGCTGGAGGTACGCGCTCTGCGGCGGATCAAGGACTGGGTAGCGAATCAGGCCCCGCTGGACCTGCAGGTAGCCTAGCTCCCTCCGGGGCGGCCTTTTTCACGACAGCATGCCCCTGGGATGGGTCTCCAGACTCCCCTTGGCGGTGATCCAGACTGTCCGCTGAAGCCACTGGTTTGCCAGCGGCCTTCGACCGCGCCATGCTTCGGCCCATGACGCCAGCGCTCGCCGTCGCCCATCTTGGACGCATCGGCTACGACGCGGCCTACCGGCTGCAAAAGCAGTTGGTCGCCGCGCGGGCCCGTGGTGCGATTGAAGACGTCCTTCTACTCTTGGAACATCCGCCCACTGTGACCCACAGCTTCACCGGTCGGGGTGCAGAGCACCTGCTGGCGGGAGCGGAGTTGCTGGCCCAGCGGGGGGTTGAGGTCCACACCACCGATCGGGGCGGCGACATCACCTTCCATGGGCCCGGCCAACTCGTGGGCTATCCCATTGTGCTGCTGCGCGACGAGGCTGGCGAACGGGACTTGCACCGCTACCTGCGGATGCTGGAAGAGGTGCTGATCGCCTCGGCCACGGCCTTTGGCGTCGACACGACGCGGATCGCCGGCCGAACGGGGACCTGGCTGCGTGATGGGTCGAAGAAGCTCGCCGCCATCGGGGTAAAAGCCTCCCGGTGGGTGACCCACCACGGGTTTGCGATCAATGTGGCCACCGACCTCAGCTTCTTTGACCTCATCGTGCCTTGCGGGATCGACGACGCCGGTGTGACGAGTCTTGCAGCCGAGCTGGGCGGGAAGGCGCCGTCGCTTACCCTGGTTGCAGACGAGGTGCAGCGCTGCTTTTGCCGGATCTTTGAACGCAGCCCCTCGCCCCCGAGCGAGGCCCTGACTATTCTCCTGCCCGATGGCCACTGAGATCTTCCTCCCCGGGCTCGGGGAATCCGTCGCCGAAGGCACGATCGTCCGCTGGCTTAAGGCCGAGGGCGAGTCGGTGGACCGCGACGAAGAACTGGTCCTGGTGTCGACGGACAAGATTGAGACCGAGGTGCTTTCTAGCGATGCCGGCATCTTGCTGAAGATCCTCGCGCCGGTCGGTGAGACGGTGGAGGTAGGGGCGACCATCGCCCTGCTCGGCGAGGCGGGCGAAGACGTTTCGGACTACGAGTTCCAAGCTGCGCCGAAGCCCCGGGCGCCGGTACCCGGGGCAAGTCCTTCCGCCCCTTCGGCTCCGTCCAGTCCCGCCCGGCAGTCCGCCTCCGGTTCGTTGGGCTCCCCTCCGGCATCCGCCGCATTGGGCTTTAAGGTGCCGGACCTCAGCAGCCCCGTGC
>CAZQTQ010000015.1:22348-22905 GCA_964596025.1 uncultured Rickettsiales bacterium | reverse complement strand
CGATGGTCCGAAGAGACGCGTGTCGTGCGGTTGTCGATGCTCTGCGTCAAGAGATCTTGGGCGGGGAGTGCACTTCTCTTCCTTCCTTGGATGCGCTGGCCGCAGCGGCACGGACGCGTGCCGAGACGGAGCTGGAAGCCCAGCTTCGCCCGGTGATTAATGCCACCGGTGTGCTGCTCCACACCAACCTCGGGCGGGCCCCCCTGCCACAAGAGGCCATCGACGCCATCGTCCGGTGCGCGGGGCGCTACACGAACCTCGAGATGGACTTGGAGGCGGGCCAAAGGGACAGCCGTCACGACCGACTAACTCTCGGCTTCGCCCGCCTTCTTGGCTGCGAAGACGTTGCTGTCGTAAACAACAACGCCGCCGCGGTCTTTCTGGCGCTGTCGTCGCTTGCGGGCGACGGCAGGGCTGTGGCCATCTCGCGCGGCGAGCAGGTTGAGATCGGTGGCTCCTTCCGTATGCCCGACATCATGGAGGCCAGCGGGGCGTGCCTGCTGGAGGTGGGAACGACCAACCGCACCCACGCCAAGGATTATGCCGCCGCCGTCGGT
>CAZQTQ010000015.1:1083-22338 GCA_964596025.1 uncultured Rickettsiales bacterium | reverse complement strand
CCGCTCCAATTTCGATCTGGTTGGTTTCGTCGAGTCCACGTCGATCGAGGAGCTGGTCTCCGTGGGCCGGGCCCACGGAGTGCCGGTGGTCTACGACTTGGGCTCGGGCCGGCTCGAGGCTGACTCCCAGGACCAGGCCGCAGTCCGCGCCGCGCTGCAAGCGGGGGTGGATCTCGTACTCTTCTCCGGGGACAAGCTCTTGGGCGGCCCCCAAGCGGGGATTGCCGCGGGCAGCCGCGCTCTGGTGACGCAGCTCAAGAGCCATCCCTTGATGCGCATGTTGCGACCGGGAAAGCTGACGATGTTGGCCCTGGAGGCCACGCTCTTGGCCTGGGCGCGAAGCCCCGATGGCGGGACGGTACCAGTGGCCGTGATGGCCGCGCTCGATGCCGGGGTCCTAAAGGAACGTGCCGAGGGCCTCGCCCGCCGCATCGACGCTCGGGTCGCCGGTCGGCTGGGGGTGGAGGTCGAGGCGGTGCGCAGCACCCCTGGGGGCGGCTCTAGCGCAACCGTTCGGCTGCCTTCTTGGGCGGTCGTACTTGTGCCCCAAGGCTCCGACGAGGAGTTGGCCGCTCGGCTCCGGCAGTACCGCAAGCCGGTGGTCGCCCGCATCGAGAAGGGACGGGTGCTCTTGGACCTCCGTACGCTCCTGGAGGGGGACGAAGACGAGCTGGTGGATGCGGTCGCTGCGGCCTTGGACTGAGCTCAGCCCTTCTTGCGGAGGAGCCGGCCAAGGAGTCCGGTGTCCCGGTCTTTTCGCTCGAGTGAGACGCGACCGGAGGTCTGGGGGGCTGCTCCGGTGGGCTGTTGCCCGTCCTGACTCCAGCCGCCGAACTTGGCTCGCCGTACCTCCCCGTCGTCATCCGCGCTCTCGGCACCCGTCAACCAAAAGAGGTCGAGCAGCTCCGGGTGTTCGGGCAGCGGCTTCCAGGCGCCGTTGGCGTCTAGGAACTGGCAGCGGTTGTGGAACTCGCCGGTGTATATCTTCTGGCGAATCACGTACAGATCGTAACTTCCCAGCCCCAGGCCGGTGGGCTCCCGAATTTCCCACTCGATGGTCGGACGGTCCACCCATTCATCGTAGCAGCTCGCTTTGGCCATGAATTCAGCCGACTCCCCCATCATTGTCGGCACAGCCGGCCACATTGACCACGGCAAGACAACCTTGGTCGGAGCCTTGACGGGCGTTGATTGCGACCGCCTCGATGAGGAGAAGCAGCGGGGCATCACCATCGTCCTGGGCTTCGCGCCGCTGGCCCTGCCCAGCGGACGTCCGGCGGCGGTGGTGGACGTGCCGGGTCACGAACGCTTCGTCCGCACCATGGTTGCAGGAGCCGGGGGAATCGACCTGGCCTTGCTCGTGGTGTCCGCGGAGGAGGGCGTTATGCCCCAGACGCGTGAGCACCTGGAGATCCTCCGAATGCTCGGCGTCCCAGAGCTCGTCGTCGCCCTGAC
Source organism: uncultured Rickettsiales bacterium (assembly GCA_964596025.1). Classification (GTDB taxonomy): domain Bacteria; phylum Myxococcota_A; class UBA796; order UBA9615; family UBA9615; genus CAZQTQ01. The sequence continues at coordinate 20,883 of CAZQTQ010000015.1, read as the reverse complement.
TCGGGCCGACCTGGTGGATGCAGAGTTCCTGGAACTTGCTGAGTTGGATGTCCGCTCGTTGCTCGAGCAGAGCCCTTGGCCTGAGGCACCGCTGCTGCCCTGTTCGGGACTGACCGGGGAGGGCGTCGACGCGATTCGACTGGCCTTGGACGCGGCGGCTGACCGCCTCCCGGAGCGTCCGATCAGCCACTTCTTCCGCCTGCCCGTGGACCGCTCGTTCTCAATCAAGGGCTTTGGGACCGTGGTCACGGGAACGACCCGGGATGGGCACATGGACGGCAAGAACGCCAGCCTCGAGGTTCTGCCGGGTCGGGTCCCTGTGCGTGTGCGTGGCGTACAGGTACACGGCGAGGCGAAGAACGAAGTGGGGCGAGGCATGCGGGTGGCCATCAACCTGCAGGGAGTGGAGCCCTCAGCGGTTCCCCCAGGGGCCTGGTTGGCCACCCCTGGAGCCTTGGCCTGCTCCGACCGCATCGACGTCTGCTTTGACCTCTTGGCTGGGGCACCATGGCCGCTGGAAAACAACGCGACTGTGCGCTTGCTCTACGGGACGGCCGAGGTGCTCGCCACCGTGCGCCTCCTGGATCCAGCGGGCGGCCCGGCCCCCAAGCAGATCGAGAGCGGCTCCCGGGGCTGGGCCCAGCTTGCCCTCCGGGAGGAGCTCGCTTCGGCGGCGGGTGACCGCTTCGTGCTCCGCACCGAGAGTCCGATGTGGACTCTCGGTGGTGGGCGCATCTTGGATCCGGAGCCCCCTCTCTTGCGGCGGCGTGCCCGGGGGGAAGCCGCCCACTCCTTGCGTTTGCTTGAAGACCCCAACACGAGCGGAGCCGATCGCGTGGTCGCCTTGCTGCGGCGCAGTCCTGAGGAGCCGCTAAGCCGCGACGCTCTGCGACGGCGCCTTCCTCTGGTGGGGGCCCGCGTCGAGGGGGTGGCCGCCGAAGCGGTGGCGGAAGGCCGGGCCGTTGCTCTGGCTACTGATCCTGTTTCGTGGGCCTGGACCGGCATCGTGGAGCGCTGGGTGGAGCCTGCAAGCCTAACCGTGGATGCCTACCACCGCGGTCATCCTCTCTTGGACGGCCCGTTGCGGAACGAGCTACGTCAGGCCCTGGTCCCCCCGCCTCCCGAGCGCATGTTCGACGCGCTCCTTCCGCGCCTCTGTTCTGCGGCGGATCTGGAGCAACGCGGTCACCGCATCGGTCACAGCGGACACGATCCAGAACCCAGCGAGGAGGTGCGCGGTTGCCTGGACCACTTGGTGGCTCGATTCGAAGAGGGAGGGGTTCATCCTCCCCCGGCCGAGTACGCGATAGAGGGTCTTGAGCTGCCTGCGGACGCGCTGTCCTGGTTGGTCGATCAGGGCGAGCTGATTCGCGTGGCTGAGGACTTCTACGTCGCACGGACGCCGTTCCGGGGGCTGGTGCGGCGTATCGTGGAGCACCTGGATCGAGAAGGGGTCCTCAGCCCGCAGGACTTCAAGGCAATCAGCGGGCTCAGCCGACGCCATGCCATCCCGTTCCTCGAGTACTTCGATCGGGCCCGAATCACCTCGCGGACACCCGCTGGCCGGGCGCTGCGCGACCCTCCAACCTGGGCGCAGAAGGCGTGATACTTTAGACTCCACCTTGTTTCGGAACGAGAAAAGAGGCTGAGGCTCCCTTGCAGCACCTTCGATCAGCGCTGACCCCGTGGTCTTCGATTCCGCTGGCGATTGGCCTTGTCCTTCTGGTTGCCGTTGCCCCTGCCTCGGCCCAGGAGAGCGGGATCCTCGAGGTGAAGTCGAATGTCGACGGGGCCGAGGTCTTTGTTGACGACGAGTTGCTGGGTCTGACGCCTTTTCTCGAGATCATCCCGGCCGGGGCGCACGCTGTTCGCGTGATGCGGGAAGGTTTCGAGAGCCATGTGCAGCGGGTAAGCGTCCCTGCCGACACCACCATCACACTGACGGCCCGTCTTGTCCGCATCGCGCCGGCCCTCCACGTCCAGGTGGATGTTGACAACGCAAAGGTGTTTTTGGACGACCAGCAGGTCGGCGTCGGAGGCCGCGTGGTGGTCGATCCTGCGAAGCCGGGGCTGCACCGCCTCACCGTCGAGGCGGAGGGCTTCGGCCGCTGGACCGGGGAGGTCGAGTTGCTTCGGGGCAGCGTGACGCCCGTCAACGTGGCCCTACGCGGCTCTCTGGGCTCGATCGTCATCCACTCCGATCCCGAGGGGGCGCAGGTCTTTCTCGACGGCAAGGACTACGGACTCAGCCCCACCACCATCGAGCCCCTCCCTTCTGGCCCTCATGGCCTCGATCTCCGCTTGGATGGTCACCCGCGGGCCCTCAAGGCAGTTCAGCTGCCGCCTGGCGAGAAGATCACCGTGGACACGAAGCTCGGGACCGAAGGGGGAAACCTCGTCATTCGTCCCAGCCCCGCGACCGCTGTGGTGTCGGTCAACGGGGTGCCGCTGGGTACGGGGCGGCAAGAGCTCGGGCCGCTCCAGCCGGGTGAGTATTCCGTCCGGGCGACGGCTGAGGGCCACCTCGACTTTGTTGGCTCGGTTGCGGTCCAGCGTGGGAAGAAAGCCTCGCTTGCGGCTCGGCTCGAGCCCTTCTCCTCGGGGCGCCAAGCCAAGCGCCTGGTCGGGCCCGCTCCTGGGGGAGGCGGTGGTGGGGCTTCCGCTGTCGTGAAGCACCCGGGCTTTTGGCTCGGCGTTGGCGGCGGCGTCGGCGCCGTCGTGGCTGTCGTTGTCACGGCAGCTGCAGTGTCCAATGCCAACCAGGACACTGGCTCGGACGCTCCCCCTCAACCAGCCGCGGACATCAGCTTTGCTCTCCCCTGAGTTCGGATGCTTGTCGTGACGACTCCTCCCGTGCGTCCTACCCGGATCCTAGCGCTGGCGTTGGGAACGCTCTGGGTGGTCCTCTTTGCTCCGGGCTGCGGTGGGGGTGACGAACCCCAGACGGATGAGCCTCAGGCCTGGATCCACATCACCATCGAGTCGGCTAACACCCAGGCCGTGACGGCCCAAGTGTCGGGGATCTTTGTGACGCTTCGCCCCTCGGCCGCACTGGTGGATGCCGAGGGCCAGGAGTACCCCGAGGGTGCACTCGACTCTTCCGGGAGCCTCGAGATGTCCGATCCGGAGGGAGACGGAGGCGTCCTTGACCTGATCCTGCGGGCCGAGAACGATGGCTCCTCCGACGCCTTCCCGACCCTTGTTCTCGACCCCGGCGCCAACGTCCCGCTGGAGTTCCAACTGCAGGCGGTCGGAGCGGACAGCATCGGTGCGGCGGTGGCGAACTCGCCGATGACAAGCTCCTTTACTGCGGTGTCGGGCGAGACGCTGTACGCAGTGATCCCGGAGTTCGAGCTCATCGAGGTTCCGGTGGATCCGACTTGTAGCGATGGCACGGACAACGACGGCGACGGATGGGCTGATCTTGCAGATCCCGACTGCGGGGGTGACTCTGCGGCGGAAGAGGTCGGAGGATTTGACGACTCTTGGGAGTGCAACGACAACGCCGACAACGACGGCGACGGTGCCATCGACTTCGATGACTCCGATTGTGCCGACGGCTACGGGCCGTCTGAGGGGATCGTGGAGGAAGACGAGTGTTCCGACGGTATCGACAACGATTTCGACGGATGGACCGATCTGGACGATCCCGGTTGCAACAACAATCCCAACGACGACCAGGAAGATGCACCGTCGTCGATCCAGTGCAACGACGACCTCGACAACGATGGCGACACCCTCGTCGACGCAGACGATCCGGACTGCGAAGACGGCTACGACGCCAGTGAGGCGGTACTCCTTCCCGAGTGTAGCGATGGGGTGGACAACGACAGCGACGGTTGGATCGACAACCTAGACGCCGGCTGCGAGTCGACCGAGGACCCCTTGGAGACGGGGGATACCGCCACGGAGTGCAACGACGGCTTGGACAACGACGGCGACGGCGACATCGATGCGGCCGACCCCCAATGTGTCAGCGGGTTTGACCCGAGTGAGTCCCCTGCCGCCTGTGAGAACGGGGCTGACGACGACGGCGACGGCTGGGTCGATCTCTTGGATCCCGGCTGTGCCGGGGCGACCGACACCGATGAGCTCGATGCGGGATTGACCGAGTGCAACGACGGTGTGGACAACGAGCCCAGCGGCGACGGCCTCGTCGACGTACTTGACCCAGATTGCGAAAGCGGTGCCGATGACAGCGAAGCCGAGGTCTGTGAGAACGAGGAGGACGACGATAGCGACGGTTGGACTGATCTCGACGATCCCGGCTGCGATGACGTGGATGACGCCGACGAGTTGGACGCCAACACCACGGCATGCAACGACGGCATCGACAACGGTGACGGCGACTTCTTGGCGGACGAAGACGATCCCCAGTGCGACAACGGAGCGGACAACTACGAGGAGCCGCTCTGCGTCAACCTCGTCGATGACGACGGGGACGGGTGGATCGATGCGGAGGATCCGGGCTGCTTGGATGTCTCCGACGACGATGAGAGCGACGCTGGGAGCACCCAGTGCAACGACGGGACCGACAACGATGGTGACGGGGACATCGATGAGGACGACTTCGAATGCGACGACGGCGCGGACGACAGCGAGACTCCCCTGTGTGCCAACACCGTGGACGACGACGGCGACGGCTGGGTCGACCTCGCCGATCCTGGCTGCAGTGACGCCCTAGACAACACCGAAGTCCACACCCCCTCGGGCACGACGGAGTGCGACGATGGCGTCGACAACGGCGATGGCGACGGCCTCGCCGATGGCAACGACCCTCACTGCGACGATCCCACCGACACCAGCGAAACCGCCGCCTGTGCCGATTCGGTCGATAACGACAGTGACGGCTGGACCGATCTGGACGATCCGGGCTGTGCCGCTGATCCGGATGACGACGACGAGACCCACGTCTTGAGCGGCGTGGCCTGCGACGACGGCCAGGACAACGGGGATGGCGATGGTTTGGTCGATGATGCCGATCCGGAATGCGACGACGGTTTCGATACGACCGAAGCGGCTGCCTGTGCAGATGGGGTGGACAGTGACGCAGACGGTTGGGTTGATCTGGCCGACGCGGGCTGTGCGGATGCGGCAGACGACGACGAGAGCGACGCGGGGACGACGGAGTGCAGCGACGGCGTGAACAACGGCGATGCGGACGGCTTGGAAGACGCGCTCGATCCGGACTGCGTGAACGGAGCCGACGACAGCGAAGCGACGGCAGTCTGTGCCAATGGAACCGATGACGACAGCGACGGCTGGACCGATCTGGCTGATCCGGGTTGTGCGGGGGATCCCGAGGGCGGTGATGAGACCGATTCGGGTCTAACGGAGTGCAGCGACGGTGTGGACAACGGTGACGGCGACTTCTTGGCGGACGAAGACGATCCCGATTGCGACGACGGGCTCGACAACGTTGAACAGACCGCCGAATGCGGGAATACGATCGACGACGACGCCGACGGTTGGGTTGACCTGGCCGACCCCGGCTGCGATAGCGCACAGGATGAGGATGAGGGGGGTACCGACGCGACCCTTCCCTGCAATGACGGCGCAGACAACGACGCCGATGGCCTGGTCGACGCTTCCGATCCCGTCTGCACTGCCGCCACCGTTCCGACGGAGACTGCAGATCCCTGCAACGACACGGTGGACAACGACGGGGACGGCTGGGTGGACTCCCTTGACCCCGACTGCACCCTGTTCGGCCGGGAGATTGGACTGGAAGCTACGGTTGCCTGCAACGACGGTGTCGACAACGGCGACGGCGACAGCCTGAGCGACGCGAACGACCCCGATTGCGACGACGGGGCCGACATCTCCGAGGTCAACGGGGTCGTCGACGAGTGCAGCGACACGGCGGACAACGATGGCGATGGCTGGGCCGACCTCGCCGATCCCGACTGTGCTGGTCCCCCGTACGACGAGGGCGGCTTCGACCCCAGCCTGGAGTGCAACGATCTAGTGGACAACGGCGACGTCGACGCCTTGGTAGATGCCAACGACCCCGAGTGCAGCTCTGGCTTGGATGACAACGAGGAAGAAGAGACCTGCGGCAACTCTACTGATGACGACGGCGACGGGTGGACGGACGCCCAGGACCCCGACTGCAGCTCGAGCACTGTGGAGGTGAGTACGGGCACGGCGGTGTGCAACGACGGCGCCGACAACGACGGCGACAGCCTTGTCGACTCCCTGGATCCGGGATGCGCCGCGGCTGAAGATGGCTCGGAGTTGCTCTCCATCGCGGATGACTGTGTCGATGGCGTCGACAACGATACCGACGGCTGGATCGATGGCGAAGACCCCGACTGCGCGGTGGCTCCTTACGACGAGGTGGGCTTTGGCACCACGGTCTGCAACGACGGCGCCGACAACGAGACGACCGGCGATGGCCTCATCGATTCCCTGGATCCTCACTGCAGCTCAGCAGCGGACACGACCGAGACGGCGGCCTGTGCGGACGGGGCCGACAACGACCTCGACGGCTGGATCGACGGGGCCGACCCCTGGTGCACCGGGTCGGCGGATACCGACTCGGAGGGGGGCTACGGCTCCGGCCCCTGTGCGGACGGCATCGACAACGACCTCGATGGGGACATCGACGGAGTCGACTCGGCCTGCACGACCGCCTTTGTTTCTGCGGAGTAGCCTGACCCACACGGCCCACCCGGGGGCGTGAATGCCCCCTTCCTCTGCTATTGTTCGCCCCCCTCTTGCCGGGCGGCCTCCCCGGCCCCAAGTCTGGAGCGTGACTGTGTCGACCGACGGATTCTGGCCCCGAACCCACACCTGCGGAGAGTTGCGCGCAGAGCACGGCGGCAACGAGGTCGTTCTGAACGGTTGGGTTGACGGCCGCCGGGACTTGGGCGGGCTCGTCTTCATCGATGTCCGAGATCGGTACGGCTCGACCCAAGTCCTCTTCGACCCAGACCTCGTCGACGCGGCCACTTTCGACCAGGCTGGTTCCCTGCGTTCGGAGTTTGTCGTCGCCGTGCGCGGCAAAGCCCACGTCCGAGACGAGGGGCAGCGCAACTCCAAGCTCGCCACCGGTGGCGTTGAAGTCGTTGCCCGGGACCTGCAGATCCTGAGTCGGGCGAAACCGCTGCCCATCGTGCTCGATGGTCGCGCTGAGGCCGGCGAAGAGCTCCGTCTCAAGCACCGCTACCTCGACCTCCGTAGGGCCGGCCTGCAGCGCAACCTCATGCTTCGTCACAAGGTCTGCCTCAAGACCCGCGAGTACTTCGATGCCCGTGGTTTTATCGAGGTGGAGACCCCCGTCTTGACCAAGAGCACGCCCGAAGGGGCCCGCGATTACCTCGTCCCGTCGCGGGTGCATCCCGGGCAGTTCTTTGCGCTCCCGCAGAGCCCGCAGATTTTCAAACAGATCCTGATGATCTCTGGCTACGACCGCTACATGCAGATCGTACGCTGCTTCCGAGATGAGGATCTGCGTGCGGATCGTCAGCCTGAGTTCACCCAGATCGACCTCGAGATGTCGTTTTGTACTCAGGACATCCTCTTCCCCATCCTCGAGGGCTGGGTTCGAGAGGTCTTCGCAGAGTTTGGCGACATCGAGGTGCCCAACCCGGTGCCTCGCATGACCTACGACGAGGCGCTGGAACTCTACGGAATCGATCGTCCCGACCTACGCTTTGGCCTGAAGATGGCCGGGATCTCAGACCTCCTCTCTGACACAGAGGCTGCGCCCTTACGCTCAGCCCTCGACCTGGACAAGGGGCTGATCAAGGCGCTGTTCGTGCCGGGCGATCCTGGCCAGTTGAGTCGGAAGAATCTCGACGCCTACACCGAGCTGGTGCGCCAGTTTGGGCTGGGTGGCCTGCTCTGGGGCAAGGTCACGGCCGATGGCTGCAGCGGAGGGGCAGGAAAGCTCCTGACCGAGGCCCAGCGCGCCGCCATCTTGGCGCGGCTCGCCGAGCGGAACGGCTTCGATGCGCAGTCGAGCGGAGTTCTTCTCATCGGTGCGGGTCCGGCCGACCGCGTCGACGATGCCCTGGGCCGCCTCCGAATTCGTCTCGGAGCAGACTTGGGCATCATCGAGGACGGGAAGTTTGCCTTTGTCTGGGTAGTGGACTTCCCCGCGTTCGAGTGGGACGACGATGCCGGGCGCTGGACGTCCTTGCACCATCCCTTTACGAGCCCCAAGGTCGCAGACATCCCCCGCCTGGAGACGGAGCCCGGCGCGGTGCTGTCGGACGCTTACGATCTGGTGTGCAACGGGCTGGAGCTCGGCGGGGGCAGCATCCGGATCCACGACCCGGACGTTCAGGCGACTGTCTTCTCCCTCCTCGGATTGAGCGAAGAGGAGGCCCGACAGAAGTTTGGCTTCTTGCTGGACGCCCTCAGCTTCGGTACGCCTCCCCACGGCGGCATCGCCTTCGGTCTCGACCGGCTCATCATGCTCCTGGCGGGGACGGAGTCCATTCGGGATGTCATCGCCTTCCCCAAGACCCAGCGGGCCTCCTGCCTCATGACCTCGGCCCCGGGTCCCGTCGATTCCGTGCAGATGGAGGAACTCCACCTCGCGAGTACGGCTCGTCCCCGGCTGGACTGAGCCGTGGTCCGCGCGACGATCCGCTGCCCCGGCTGCAAGGCCTCGGTGTCCAACCGCGAGGGGGATAGGCCGCCCAGCTTTCCTTTCTGCAGCAAGCGCTGCCGCTTGGTGGATTTCGGGAAGTGGTTGGATGGCAGCTACAGCGTCCCCGCAGCGCTGGGACCCGAAGACGAAGAGGCCCTTCTCGCCGAACTCGAGGCGGGCGAACCCGTTCCATGGGTGGCGGGGAGCGGCGTCGGCGAGGCCTAGCCGCCTCTCTGAGCGGCCGGCCGCGGGTGTGGATCGATGTTTCTGCCCATCGGTGACTCGCCCAATCCCCCGGACTTTCGCCCTTGGGTTACCTGGGGTCTTATAGCGGCCAACGTCGCGGTCTTCGTGCTGTTCGCCTTCCCCCTCGGTGCCGAGGCCCCCCAGCGCCATGACCCCCAGCTTCGGCTCTACGTGGAGCTCCTGCTTGGAGCCAGCCCTACGGCCTTGGAGCTGCAGCAGTTGCTCGGGAAAGTCAGCGCCTACGACCTCTTTCTCTTCGCCCACGGCTACAAGCCGGGGCTTCCCGCCTTGCACGATCTGTTCAGCGCGATGTTCCTCCACGCAGGCCCGGGCCACCTGGCCGGCAACATGCTCTTCCTCTGGATCTACGGGGACAATGTCGAACACCGCTTGGGTCGCCTGGGCTACCTCGTGACCTACCTCCTCTGCGGCGCCGTATCCACCTGGTCCTTTGCCGTCTTTGCTGCCGAGCCCTACATCCCACTGGTCGGTGCTTCGGGGGCGATCTCGGGCGTCTTGGGCCTCTACTTCGTCTTCTTTCCGCGCAACCGGGTGCGGGTCCTCCTCTTTTGGTTCCCCATCGTGCGGACCTTCTTCGTTCCCGCTCGTCTGCTGCTGGGCTTCTACGTCCTCATCGACAACCTCCTCCCCTTCCTCGGTGGTGTCGCGAGTGGGGTGGCGTACGGCGCGCACTTGGGTGGCTTCTTCGCGGGAGTGGGGGTCGCCGTTGCGGGTCCGCGGCTCCGATCGAAGTTCAGCAAGGGCAGGTCCGGCGTGGGCCCTGTACACTAGGTAGGCATGAGCGCACGGCTCCTCCTGGTCGAAGACGACCGCGTCTTCGCCGGCATCCTCCGTGACTACCTCGACTACCTGGGCATTGAGGTCCAGTGGGTCGAAGACGGGCCATCCGCGCTGGTTGCCCTCTCAGAGGGCAGCCCCGATCTGGTTCTGACTGACGTGCTGCTCCCCCGTGTCGACGGCGTCGAGCTAGCGGCCCAGATTCGGGCCCACGAGGGCTGCTCTGCGTTGCCCATTGTTCTGATGTCGGCTGTTTACAAGAACGACGCGGTGATTGAGGCCGATCTGCGGCGGTGTGGGGCGAACGACTACCTCATCAAGCCCTTCCCGATGGCCGCACTGCGGCGGCTGTTGGAGGAACACCTGCCTGGGGCCTGTCCCCCACCGTCCCAGGACGAGGGAGGGAGTGGGCTGGACCTGGTTCCTCGGGCCGCGTCCGAGTCCCTCGGGAGGGAGGGCGAGGTCGCCCCCTTCTTCCTGGCCCCCTTGCTCCTGCACCTGCGGGCCGCTACCCAGACCGGTGTCTTGCACATGCGGGACGAGGCGCGATGGAAGAAGATCGTCCTCCTCAACGGTCACCCCATTTGGGCTGACGGGGGGGACAACCACGACCGCATGGGGACGATGCTGCTCGAAGAGGGCACCATCAGCCAAGACCAGTTCGCCACCGCGGTTGCTGCGATGCGGGACCGGCAGCTGGATTTTGGCACCGCTCTGATCGAGTTGGGCATCCTGCAGCCTAGTGAGCTCTACGCCCAACTGCGGAGACTGGTCGGCCGGCGAGTGATCTCGGCTTTTTCTTGGTCCGTGGGGTCCTGGACCCTCGATCCGAACCTTCCTCAGAGGGCTTCGAGCTTTGAGATCGGGCCACTGGTGGCGATTTGGCGAGGCCTTTGTACTCATGGCGACGTGGCAGCCATTCGTGGACAACTGGGGGTCTTCGAAGAGAAGTACGCCATCCCCACTGCCCGCTTCCAGGAAGACTGGAGCGAGCTGAAGACCGAAGACGGGATCGGGTTTCTTGGCACCTTCCTCTCCGGGGCGCGGACCGTGGCTCAGCTGCGGGACATGGAGATCGTCGAGGACGCCGAGTTCGACCGGGCACTGTGGCTTATGTATCAGGCGGGGATGATCGGCTTTTCTTCAACCCCTGTTGCCGTCCGGGATGTGGGCGGCGCGACGGCTCTCATTCCGGTAGCGGTCGACTTTCCCGACGATAGGCCGCAGCTGAACAGGTCGTTTGAGGCCATCCTGCGTGACTACCTCCGGCTGTGGCAGGCGGATCACTTCGAGCTCATGGGGCTGAGTGAGGGTGCGAGCGATGCCGAGGTGGAGGAGGCTCTGGTGGGCAACCCCCTCGACTGGAGTCTGGACGAGCTTCCAGGCCAGATGCCCGGCGACATCCGGGCCAAGGCCCAGGCCCTCGTTGCCCGCATCGAGGAGGCGCGGGAGGTCTTGGGGAGCCTCGAGGGGCGAAGCAGCTACCGAGATCGACTGCGAGAGGGCATGACCGGTGTGTACCGGAGTGTCGCTGCTCCTTCGGAAGCCGAGGCGGCGATGTTCTTTGAGCAGGGCAAGAACCACGTTCAGGATCGGGACTTCCGTGAGGCCGAGAGCGCATTCTCCAAGGCGGTCGTTGGAGCGCCAGACTCGGCGGAGTACTTGGCCTACCAGGGCTGGGCAAGCTACCGGAACGGGGGCGGGTCGGAGGAAGCCACGGCGCGTGCGCGCGGGGCACTAGGCGAGGCGCTTGGGATGGATCCGCACCTCGCCATCGCGCACTACTTCCAGGGCGTCATCTACCGGGACCAGCGAGATTACCAACGGGCGTTGGACTGTTTCGAGTCCGCAGTTCGCTACAACCCAGGCCTTGCTCCCGCGCAAAAGGCCCTGGAGCAAGCGGCCGATCTCGCGGCCATCGGGCGATGATGTTCCGGGCGGTGGCCCGAGGACTCCGGGGAGTCTGAGCTGTCCTCGACGACCGTCCTTCCCGCCGCGCTCGAGCGCGCATCATCCGCCGTCGCCCGCAGCCTGCGTCGCCACCCCGACCTCATCCCCTCGGTGCTAGAGCGGCAGCTTCCTGAGGCCGATTTACTGAGGCAGGAAGCGATCCAGGCTGCCGAGCTGGCCGCCGCCCCATCCGGGGGCGGGGACGCGGCCTGCAAGGTGGCGCTTCGTCGCATCAAGTACCGAACCGTGGGTGCTTTGATCCTGCGGGATCTGGAGCAAGGTCCGGAGGCCGTCCCCGAGGTGACCCGTGGGCTGTCCGATCTTGCGGATGCGTTGTGCGACGGAGCGTTGGCTTTCGGTCGCCGGCGCCTGGAAGCGGTGCACGGCGCACCCCCGTGGGACGAGGGAGGCTTTGTCGCCATCGCCATGGGGAAGCACGGGGCCCAGGAGCTGAACTATGCGTCGGACATTGACCTAGTCTTTATTTCGGGGCCGCAGGCCGGGCAGACCGATGGAGACCGCCCCCTTCCAGTCGCGACTTTTGCCAATCGCATCGCGTCGCTGGCGTCCTCGCTGCTCGCGGACTGGACAGAGGACGGCTTTTGCTTCCGGGTGGACACGAACTTGCGTCCCGATGGTCGCGCTGGCGCTCTCTGTTGGTCGGTCGACGCGGCGGAGCACTACTACCTGAGCTGGGGGCGAACCTGGGAGCGCTCGGCCTGGCTCAAGGCCCGACCGTGCGCCGGTGATCGGGCGCTTGGGGAGGAACTGCTCCGTCGGATCGCCCCGTTCCGCTACCGGCGTTCGCTCGACTTCGCGACCCTGGAAGACCTGGCCACCATGCGAGATCGAATCGCTGCATCCGCGGAGCAGCAAGGGCTCAGTCGGGACTTGAAGCGGGGCCCGGGCGGCATCCGGGAGGTGGAGTTCCTTGTCCAGGCGCGGCAGTTGATCTGGGCGGGCCGGCGCCCGGAGCTACGGGTGGCGCCCACCCTTTTGGCCATCGACCGCTTGGATGAGGCGGGAGTGCTGCCGGATGGCGTCGACGGTGCGGGCCTCAAGGAGGCCTACTGCTTGCTTCGAGCTGCCGAGCACCGCCTGCAGTGGCCCGAAGAGGCCCAGACCCATATCCTCCCGCACGAGGACGACGAGGCGGGGTGGATGGCGCTGGCGGTTGCCTTCGCTGGGCCGGGGCAGGACGTCGATCTCCCCGGTCTCAAGGAGCGTCTCGCCGAGGCTCGGCGCACGGTGGAAAGGGCGTGGAGCCAGAGCATGCCGGGGCACAGCCAAGGGGGTACTGGTAGCTCGGTCGATCCCTTCGCGAGCGCCGAAGATCGCCGGGAAGGACTGATTCGTCTTGGATTTGGCTCGCCTGAGGAAGCTGAGCGCCGGTTGGCCGCGCTTGCGGACCTGGGCAGCGCCCGCCGCATGAGTCCGGCGTCTTGGCGGAAATTCGAGCGGGTATTGCCCGTGCTTCTGCAGGCGGCGTCGGAAACCTCGGACCCCGATGCGGCCTTGGTACGGCTGGAGCAATTTGTGCAGCGGGTGGGGGCGCGGGGGACGACCTATTCGCTTCTCTACGAGAACCCTGGAGTCGGTCGGAGTCTAGTGCGGCTCTTCGCGGGCAGCGGCTTCCTAGCCGAACTCCTCATCCAGCACCCGGAACTCCTGGATGCGCTCGTCTTACGTGGGCGGGGGGGAGAGCAGGGGCCGCGGTTGTTGACGGAGCTGTGGAGCGAGCTGAGCGGGCGGCTGGAGGTGGCCGAAGATCACGACACTGCGCTCTCCACGCTTCGGACCTTCCACACCACCGAACTGCTCCGCGTCGGACTGACGGACCTCAGCGGAACCCTGCCCGAGGACGGCCTCCCAAATCGGCACCTCTCGGACCTGGGATGGGCCTGTGTTCGGGGCGCCCACCGAGTGGCTGCGCGCGAGATGGCAGAGCGCCACGGATGGCTTCGTCTCAAGGACGGTGGGCTCTGCCCCCTTGCCGTTCTCGGAATGGGATCTGTCGGCAGCCGCTGGATGACCTACGGCAGCGATCTGGACTTGGCCTTTGTGTTCGGAAATACGACGGCGAGCTCGGTCTCCGATGGCGCCCGCCCCCTGGACTCGCGCACCTGGACCGCCCGATGGGCACAGCGCCTCATTACAGCGCTCTCTGTCGTTAGCCGGGAAGGGCGCTGCTACGAGGTCGACCTTCGCCTGCGAGCGGAGAGTGGCTCGGGACCGGTGGTTGTCTCACAGGCTGGCTTTTCCGCTTACTACCGGGACCGTGCCCGCCCCTGGGAGCGCATCGCGCTTGCCCGCGCCGCCGTGTTGAGCGCCTCGATGGAGGGATTTGCGGATGATCTCGGCCGAGCCCTTGCTGCCTTACGCCGCATCGACTCGCCTCAGGTCTTGGTCGAGGAGGCGCGGGAGATGCGACGACGGCAGGTGGCTGCCCTACGCTCCACTGGGTCTCCGCTCGATTTCCTCAAGCGTGGCCAGGGTGGCCTCGCAGACTTGGAGTTTGCCGTTGCCTGCATGCAATTGACCCAGCGGGAGGGGCACCCTGCCCGCAGCGAGGCCGATCCCCTTCTGGCGCTGGCGGCACTCGCCGATGACGGGGCCCTGAGTATTTCTGAAGCCCAGGCTCTGGCCTCGGACTATCGGGTTCTGAGGCGGGCTGAGGCCCGAATACGCTTCGCTCGGAGCCTGGCATCTCGATCCGTTGAGGAGTTGCAGGGACCGGGAAGGGGACCGGAAGGCCTGTCCCGGAGTATGCTCTCCTCTGAAGACCTCAGCGACGTGGTGGCGGCGTCAATGCAGCGCATCTTGCTCCTTTCGCGGGAACTAATGGGCCGGGTTGAAGCCACCTGCTGAAATCCATCGAGGGTTGGGGGAGTACACCGGTGGACGCATGGCCGATCGGGTAGTTCAAAGCGGGGATCTAGGGGATCAACTCTTCCTCGACTTGGTTTTTGCGGCCCTTGTGGTCTCGGGGGCGGCCCACCTGCACTTGGATCGCGGGAAGTCGAGCCGCGGCTTCCTCTTTCACGACGGTCGTCTCGTTGGGGCCGAGAGCAGCCTGCCCGCGGAGTCCTTCGCTTCGATGCTGGTTCGCCGGAATCACGTTGCGGCCGAAGACCCGCTGCTGACCCAGATGGACGGTGCTGGCCTTCGAGCCACTCAAGTCCTTATCGACAGCGGCCGCTTCCCTGCCTCTGCCGTCGTTCAGGAGTTGAGTCTCTGGGTGACCCTGCTCTTTGTGCAGAGTTTTGCCTGGAACGATGGGCGCTACGCCCTCTTGCATGTGGACGACGATGCCCTGCCCCAGGGCCCGCCGCCTATCATTCGCCTGCCCTCTGTCTTGGCCAAAGGTCTGTGGAAGCGGACCGGCCGGGACTCAATCCAAGCGTCCCTCGCCCCGCTCCTCAATCGGCGTCCTCGGCGCAGCGAGGCTCCACGCTTTCCCTTGGATGGCTTTGACCTCGCCCCGCCCGTCCTGGAGTGGGTCACGCTGATTAACGACACCCAGACTTTGGGACAGTGGATCGCGGCCTGCCCTCTGGGCGCCGAAGATGCAGAGCGAACACTGCTGCTCATGCACCGGAACCAGGCCTTCGTACTTTCGGCCGAGGGAACGGAGGCCGGAGGGGCCGACGAGAGCGGCGACGAGGCGCCTTCCGACGTGGAGTGGGCGGCGTTCATCGACGAGTTCTCTACCGTCGAAGGGGAGTCGCCGGCAGGGCAGGGGGTTCCCGGCCTCGAAACCGGAGGTCACGAAGTAGTGGCGTCCACCTCAACGACCGAAGCCGGCGGTGAGGCGGTTTTGGCCCCCGAACCCGAGGCAAGCGAAACGTCGGAGCCCAGCGCTGGTTTGTCTTCGGCTGGGGTCGACTTGAGCTCGATCCGCTTCAATCGAGGACGCCGCAGTCGAATGGAAGGCGGCACCTTCCACTCCCGAACGCCAGGAACCAAGGAGGAAGTTGTGGAGCGGGGAGAGGCGGCGAGGGTCCAAGTCGTGACGGGGTCGGTGGAAGCCCTCGACGAGGGAGTCCTGAGTGCAAGTGATGGTGCGGACCTCACGCCGAGCGCAGGTGAGGTGGGGCAAGACGGTCTGACAGGGCTCTTCGGGGGCATGGATCCCCCCCCCGCGCCGGCTCAATCGGCCAGCGGCCGCAAAGTCGCTCCCCCTCGGGGGGGCAACAAGGACGGCAACTGGTCGGCGGAGAGCGAAGTTGAGCTGGAAGAGCTTTCCTTGGACGACGAGCCGCCGGTCGGTTCCTGGGCGACGATCGAGCTGGAGGAGTGGGCACGGATCACCACCGCGGACAAGGAACGTGTGGAACGGCTCTGCGAGTCGATTCGCGCAACCAGAGAGACCCACTACTTCGATTGGTTCGGTATCAGCCACGAGTCCCCGGCTGGTGCCCTGAAGAAGGCCTACTTTCAGCAGGCTCGGCTCTACCACCCGGACGCGTTGGTCGATGAACCCGCGCTGTATGCCCGGATCGCCGAGACCTACTTTGCCCTTCTATCGGAGGCCTACGAGGTTCTTTCGGACGACGAGGCTCGGGACAAGTACATCCGCAAGCACATCCACGGCGAGAAGGACGAAGACGAACTAGCCCTTGAGACGGTTCAGAACGTGCTGGCGGCGGAGAACAGCTTCAAGACGGGCTTGCGTCTGATGACCAACGGCAAGCTGAGCGACGCTCTGCGCCAGTTCAAGTCGGCGGTCGACGGCTACCCCGATGAGGCAGAGTACGTCGCCTACTACGGCTTTACGTTGTTTCGGGTGCACCAGGGTGGCGACACGTCTCGGGCGGCTGATGGCGTCGATCTCGTTCGGCGTGCGGTCGAACTGAAGCCCGCGGCGGCAAAGCCCTACCATCTCCTAGGCAAGATCTTCCTCCAAAAAGGCGAGCATAAGGAGGCTCGGGCGTGGCTTCGCAAGACGTTGCGGATCAAGCCCGACAATCCCGACGCCATACGGGAGTACCGCCGGGTTGAAGAGTTCCTCAAAGGAGGCGATGCTGGGCCAGGGCAAGCGAAGGGGAAGGGAGGCCTTCAGGGCCTGTTCGGACGGTTCGTGAAGGAGCCGAAGCAGAAGAAGAGTGCCGATCAGTCGGTCGAGAAGTGGATGGAAGCGCAGACGAAGAAGGACTGAACGAGACCATGCAGAGAAGCGGACGACGAGCTGGCTCCAGGGCAACAGGCTGGCTCGTAGGGCTCATTGCCCTGCTGATGGCTTGCCCCCTAGCGCGCGCGCAGATGACGTCCCGCACCGTCGAGATCGACGGATTGGCGTCGTACTACAGCTTTATGTCCCGTGGCGGCTTCGACGAGGACTCATCGGTCAACCTCGAAAACCTCCAAGACGGCCTCATGCTTGGTGGTCGGTTCGGAATCCACTTCACGGACTGGGTCGCCTTTGAATCTACGGTGGGCGTGTCGTCGACGATGACCGACGACACCCTCCGCAAGGCCATCTACACCAACGCCCACTTCGACGCCGTCTTCCACCTGCCCTTCCCCTACGTCGTGCCGTACTTCGCCTTCGGGGTGGGTTTCCAGGCCTACAACATCATCGAGGAGTACGCCAAGGGCGTTGGCCCGGCGGATTTCGACCTGTATTACCGCGACCCCTACCCCGACACCTCGCGCCTCGATCTGAGCCACTTCATCACGTACCGCTCGTCCGACGGAGACTTTCTCGTCGACGCCGGCGGTGGAGCGAAGTTCCTGATTGCCGAGAAGATGGACGCCATCAAGGGGGGGATGGTCTTTGGCCTGCGCCTCGATATCCGCTGGAAGCTGAGCATCGGTCCCGACACGCCTGACGATGGGGTACCCACCCTCGAGGTCACCACCGGAAGCGACGGTGGGACGACAGCGCGGAGCTGGAACGGGACCTTCAACCACATCGAGCTGGGTGGCGGCGTCTTCTTCCTCTTCGGTGGCGGCGTTGGGCCGGACCGCGACGGCGACGGCATCCCGAACCGCAAGGACCAGTGCCCAGACGATCCGGAGGACAAGGACGACTTTGAGGACGAGGATGGCTGTCCGGACCGGGACAACGACAAGGACGGCGTGCCCGACGAGCGCGACGCCTGCATCAACGAGCCCGAGGACCGGGACGACTTCCAGGATGAGGACGGCTGCATCGACCTCGACAACGACCAGGATGGCTTCCCCGACACTGAGGACCGTTGCGCCATGGACGCGGAGGACAAGGACGGCTTCGATGACTTCGACGGTTGTCCGGACCTCGACAACGATCAGGACGGCTTCCTCGACGTGGACGACAAGTGTCCGACGGCAGCCGAGACCTTCAACTCGTATCTCGATCGGGACGGTTGTCCGGATCAGATCCCGGGAGATCTGCTCGCATTTGCAGGAGCCATTCCGGACATCCAATTCCGGGTCGGCAGCGCACAGCTGCTGCGGAGCGCGAAGCCGACCCTCGAGAAGGCGGCCAAGGTGCTCAAGCGCTACCCCGATCTCCACGTTGAGATCGGCGGCCACGCCAGCTCCGAGGGCAGTTCGGAGGCCAACATGGTCCTGAGTCAAGACCGCACGATGACGGTGCGGGACTTCCTCATCGCCCGGGGAGTAGACCCCGGACGGCTGACGGCCCGGGGTTATGGCGAGACTGTGCCGGTGGCGAACAACGCGACCGAAGCCGGCCGCAAGCAGAACCGGCGGGTCGAATTCAAGCTCGAGGAGCTGAGCGGCCGCTAGCAGCTGAGCTCTTTCCTCCCTCCTCGTGAGCTACGGGTTGCGCACCGGGGGAGGCCAGCCCTGGGGGTCTTCGACCCAGAGGCCCCGCTGCTGTTCGGCCTCCAGTACCCCGGGGTCGAAGGTCTTGTGGCCAAAGACGAGCCAGGCCCGCCCCGCACTTTCGGCCATCGCCTCGGCTGCCCGGGCCGAGGTCGTCCAATGCAGCGCATCGTCCCGTTCAAAGAGGAGCGTTCCTTGAGCCAGCCCCTCGGGGCCTCCCAGGAGGATGGGCCCGTCGATGTCCACCAGTGGGCGAGCAGTGTGCTCGACGCGCCGGTTGGCCCAGAAGGCGACTGCACCTAAGGCGTCGTGGCGGCAGAGCAAGAGCGGCGGGGTGGGCTGGCCGGCTGCTGGGTGCAACACCTTGCCCACGCAGGGGCCGGTGCCTAGGGGAAGCCTCCCTTCCGTGGGGGAGAGTACTTCCTCTTCGAGCAGAGCTTCCAGGAGGATTGGGGCCTGGAGGGGGCCGTCCACCCGCCCGCTGGCCCAGAATAGGGCCCCAATGCCCACCAAGACGCCAAGGCCGAGCCAGGCGTCCGCCGCCTGGCGTTCAGGAGGGAGCTGAGCGATGCCTCAGCTCCGGAGGTCGCGGGTCTGCCGTTCGATGAGGGCGCCGACCCGCGGCATAGCCGCCTGGACGTGTTGTTTGCCCTTGGGGCGGAGCTTGCCGTAGGCCTTCACCAGGGCCCGATGGCGGCTCTTCTGTGCCCGTCCGTCGGTGATGGAGAGCAGGGCGTCGGCGACAGCAGAGCCGTTGCGGGTGAAGAAGTCGGGACAGGAGCTGGAGCCGCCTTCCGCAACCCACTGGTCGTAGAAGGGCTCGATCTGTCCGATGAAGTCGTCGAGCAGATCGTCGATCGCCTTATGGACGAAGTTGGGTGAGAAGCCCTCGACCACCTTGAAGGTGGCCTTGACGGCGATTCCCGTGAGCCCCGACTTGTCGCGGACCTCGGCCTTGAGGACTTGCTCGGCGTCGTCGACGACAGCCGAGCGTCGTGCGGATTCGGTTAGGTGATCTGTGAGCGCCATGTTCGTCTCTCCGCGAGCCGCAGGGAGTGTAGCAACCTCACAGGCGCCTTGCTGGACCGCCGCAGTAGCTGCGGAGTTGGCCCGGCGGTTGACGTTTGGCTTCTGCGATCCCACCCTTCCAGAGTGACGATATCGCTTCTGTCCAGCGCTGTATTCTTCTCGGATCGGTGCCGGGTCCTCCTCTCTGGCGCCCTCGCGTTTTGGCTCGCCCTTCTAATTCTCGCTTCGCCGGCGCGCGCCCAGGCCCCACCGCCTCTTCTCCCGGACAGGACTATGGTCCAGGATGGAGACGTGGCCCTGCTTGATCGGCACTGGGGAATGCACTTCGGCGGTTCCATGGGGGCGATGGGCTTTGGTACGGCCGCGCTCGCCGGGGGCATCTACAACTTTGGCCTGATGGCGGA
>CAZQTQ010000015.1:0-1069 GCA_964596025.1 uncultured Rickettsiales bacterium | reverse complement strand
CCCACCTTCTTTTTGGCCCTGACCCTCTGTTCGATGGGGGTTGCGACCGTGGTCAGCTCGGCCACGGGCCTCTACCAGAGCACCTCCGCATGGCAGAGCCTTAGGAAGGCCTTCGACGGCGCTGGCGACGCCCAGCGGCGACTTCTCCGGGACTCGGAAAGCGCTCGCCTGAAGGGAATCGCCATAAACCGCTCGATTGGGCTGGCTGCCGACGGGACCTTCCTCGGCCTCGGCATTGCCCTTATGTTCCTACCCGGGACCGCAGCCTTCGCGCTGCCGCTTGTTCTCGACGGCGCCTTTCTCTTGTCCATCGACATCTACCGGGTGGTGGTGGACCAGACCTCGCGCCAGTGGAAGGATCGCGGCCAGGACGCGGATCGCGGCTACTTCACGAATCGTCGCAGGCTGCCGCCGCCCCGGATGGTTCTGTTGCCTTGGGTTACGCCGGCTGCAGTTGCTGCCGGCGCCCGGCACGGTCAGCTTGTCTCAGCGACCGAACAGGACCTCTCGGTAGGTGGGGTCTTTGTTGTCGCCGGTGTCTTCTAGCGACCCTTGGGCCTGCTGGTTTCCCGTTCCAGCAAGAAGCCCAGAAGATCGGAGACTTGGTTCTGTGGGTAGGCCGCTTGGAGGGAGTCGACGCAGTCTGTGTCCCCCGTGACGATCCACGCCCCCGGGGGCACCGAACTCAGCGTGGCACCGTGCTGAGCCACCTCTTCGGCGGCCGCCGGACGGCGGAGGTCGAAGAAGTCTCCTGCGCCGCAGCAGGGGGTCGCGTCGGCCGAGGAATGAAGCGAGGAAGGACGCCGACCTAGGGCGGCCTCCAAGACGGAGTAGACGGCCTCGTTCCGGCCCAAGCGCCGGTGCAAGCCGCAGGCGTCGTGGACTCGGACCTCTAGAGGGGGGCCTCCTTCGCTCTCCCGCCTCTCCAGGATCCTGCGGCCTTGCTCGGCCAGCGCGTCCTGGAAGAACTGGAGAAATTCAGCCATGTGGAGTACTTCAGCCCGGATCTCCACGTTGATCTCCGGATAGCCGCGTCGGAGCGCGAGGATGCAGCTGGAAGAAGAGCTGA
>CAZQTQ010000014.1:5945-22970 GCA_964596025.1 uncultured Rickettsiales bacterium | reverse complement strand
GCCGGAGTTGGCCTTCTTGACCCTTCCGGCGACCGAAGAGCGGTAGGCCTTGGGCATGGTCCACGCCATGAGTCCCGCGCTGAGGTAGCTGGTGATGGCGGTGCCGGCGAGGATCCGGTGGGCAACAATGCTGGGCTCGAGCTGATTGCGGTCCGGCTCGCCCAGCAGAAGGGCGTTGCGATTGATGATGCCAAGGACGTCAGCCGCAACGATGCTGCCGGCGGTCATGAACGCGAAGACCTGATGGATCTCCACCATCTTGCGCCGCTTTTTCAGCTGGGCCTGGAGGGCACGTCGCTCTTCAATTGAGAGATCTGCGTTGCTGCTTTGCCGACCGAGCGCATCCAAGTCGATGGTGGGGCCGCCGCCGTCCAGGCTGCGGTCGAGCTCGAAATGGGGTGCCTTGGATGGCTGGGAGGCCGGCCCGAAGAGTCGCTGGGCTTGGCTCTGGGACGGTGCGAGAAGCGTCGCGGTGAGAACCAGGGCTCCAACGATGGCTGCCCTCACTTGGCACGTCCCGTCTCGCCGTCGCTCGCCCCCGGGGCCTCATCGCCCTCTGCCTCTGCACCCTCCGTGGTTGGCGTGGCTGGGGAGGCTGCGGCCTCGGCGCCCTCGGCGCCCTCCGCTGCGGCCTCCTGCGCCGCGGCAGGCGGCGGTGCAAAGAGCTCTGTCCCGACCGGGAACACGATCTGTACCTGGATGGGAACCACGTTGGCGATGGGCACAAAGACCAGGGTAGGCCGTTCTATGCCGAAGTCTTCGAGCTTCACCTGAAAGCGGGCCTTCACGTCGATGAGGCCGTTCTCGGCCACGTCTACAGTGACCGGAGTCTCCAGCTCCTGGGTCGTTCCGTGCACCGTCAAGGGCCCCTTGGCCCGGGCCTCGATGGTCCCCGGCTTCCAGGGACCGGACACCCCGCTCAGTCCCTCCACCTTCCAGTCGATGATCGGAAAGACGAGCCCTTCTAGGGTGTCCATCATGTGGCTGTCGCGCCGAGGGTTCTCTGAGTTGAAGTACTCCACCTGAATGCGGCAGTCGACGGTTGTCTTGGCCATATCGTTGGGATCGAACTGGAGGTTGATCGTGGCCCCGCCGGGCAAGAGCCGGACGTCGTACTCCTTGGCTGGGTGGGAGATGTGGAAGGTGATGTGCGTGACGGTGGCCTCGACCTCCCGGGCCTCGGCCCACGGAGGGGCCACGGCCAAGGCCAGAGCGGCTAGGAGGGGTGGGAAGAGACGGCGCATCAGAAATCCTCGGTTGGGTCCTGTCTCCCGCTGAGCGGGTCCATCCAAGCACGGTCCCAAGGGCTGCGTCAATCGGCGCAATGAGCTGGATCGGTTCTGGTCGACACCGAGCTCGAGCGTGTGGAGAGTGGACTGGAGAGGCCCCCCTTTGATATGACCGTGCGAGCATGATCGCCGGGTCCCGCTGACCCGAGCCCTCACTCTGGAGTGCCCTTCGATGCTTCGTCGTCTTCCCTTCTTTGTCCTCCTCTGCATCACCGTGGTTGCCACCGGTTGCCTCTTTCCCCAGGACGGAGACTCCGGTCCGGCCGGTGACTGCGACCTAGATGTCAACAACTTGAGCGGCACCTGGATCTCGATGAAGGGCGGCGGCGGCGGCAAGGATGTGCCGGACCCCTTTGCGCGAGCCAAGTTCTTCGTCGAGGACGGCAAGAAGAAGGCCATCTACACCGCTGGTCAGATCTCTCCGGGCAACCCAGCGACCAACAAGTACACCTACGATCTCAAAGAGATCACCGAGGCCGGTGAGGCGCTCTACTCCATCAACATGTTCCCGGACAAGAGCACGCAGCGGCTCGAGCGTCTGAAGAAGGACAACCGGCGGCTGGACGTGAAGTTCGAGGGACGTCTCTACGTGAAGGTGGATCTCAAGCGCTGCGCTCTGACGCTGGGCGACTTCTACGTGACCTACAACAAGGGGGAAGAGACCGTCGACTCCAACCCCACGGGCACCCGCGGCTACCTGCGCTCCAAGGAGGAACTGGGCTTCGTTCACTGCGACGAGGTCCGGCAGCTCTACGCCTTCGAGATGGAAAAGCCCAATTGGGACAAAGACAAGGCGCTCAACCCCAAGGAGGGAATCTTTGCTGAGGAGCCGGTGTGGCTTCACTACGCGGAGAAGAACTTCGAGGGCAGCAAGGAGGAGGTCGAAAAGAAGTTGGTTGAGGCCGGCGTGAAGGCCGCGGAAGGTTGCAGTTACGACTTCGACCTCTGGGTTCGTGATCGCCGCGCGGAGGGGGCCCAGAAGGTCGCCGTTACGCCAATGGAAAACGGCTTCGTGGCCTGGAAGACCCAGTATTCCTTCCCGAAGAGCTCGGCTGACGGTCTGTTCGTCGAGCTTCACCGCTACAAGACCTGCGCCGACGGCAAGCGCGCCCTGATTGGGAACGCCTGCATGGTGGCTTGGCCCGAGCCGGCACGCACCGAGGCGGAGAAGGCGGAGGCGGAGAACGAAACAGAGAAGAAGTAGCCCCAGAGGGCTGCTTGTCGGGCTGCACCTTAGTTCTGTGGCCTGAGTCCGCGCTCCACGATCCAGGTCGTCCCCTTGGGGCCGTCCTTGAGTCCCACCCCCTTGGCAGCGAGCTCGTCTCGGATTTGGTCTGCCGCAGCAAAGTCCTTGTTGCCGCGCGCCTCGGTTCGCATTCGGATCGCGTTCTCGATCTCTGCCTCGTTCATGCCCAGGAAGCCCAGGCGTAGCTCACGCAGTCCCTCGAAGAAGGCCTGTGCGGGCTCGTGGAAGAGGCCGACGACTGAGCCGACTTGGAGAAGCCGGTCGCGAGCCCCCTCGGCCATGGCCCGGAGGTTGGTGTCGCTGAGGTCTAGTTCGCCCCCTAGCCAGCGATTGATTCGGCGGACGAGCTCGAAGACCTGCCCCAGGGCGCCGGCGGTGTTGAAGTCGTCGTCCATGGCGGCATCGAAGCGGCCCATCAGGCCCTCAATCTGATGGAAGAGGCCACGATTGGGACCGCTCAGCTCGGTGGGATCGACCTCGGCTAGGGGATCGGCCGGGTTGCGGTAGAGGTGGTGTCTGCGCCAGGCTCCGTCCGCCTCGGGTCCGGGACGATCGATCGAGTTTCCAAGTGCCCGGTCGAGGCCATCGAGCGTGCCGTAGAGTCGCTCCAGGCGTTGTTCGGCTTCTTGGATGGACTCCTCGGAGAAGTCGACCGGTCCCCGGTACTGGGCGGAGAGGAAGAAGAGCCGGAGGCTCTCGGGGTGGTAGCGCTCCAAGATGTCCGTTACCTCGAAGAAGTTGTCGAGGCTCTTGCTCATCTTCTCGGATGCGATGGTCAGGTGGCCGTTGTGGAGCCAGTAGTTGACGCAAGGACTGGTCTCGGTTGCCCCTTCGGTCTGGGCAATCTCGTTCTCGTGGTGAGGGAAGACGAGGTCGATTCCGCCGCCGTGGATGTCGAAGTGCTCGCCGAGCAATCCGGTGGACATGGCGGAGCACTCGATGTGCCAGCCCGGCCGTCCGGGGCCCCAGGGCGAGTCCCAGGCCGGCTCGCCGGGCTTCGTACTCTTCCAAAGGGCGAAGTCGTGTGGGTGGCGCTTGCGGCTGTCCACCCGGACCCGTGAGCCCTCTTCTTGGTCTTCCAGCTTCCGCTTGCTCAGCCGTCCGTAGTCGGGCTTGCTCGATACCTCGAAGAAGACGTCTCCGCCGACGGCGTATGCGTGTCCGTTCTCGATCAGGGCCGCCACCATCGAGAGGATGCGGTCGATGTAATCGGACACCCGCGGCTCGTCATCGGGACGAAGCATGCGCATGCCGTCGGTTGCCTCGTAGAAGTTGGCGATGTAGCGATCGGCGATCGCGAGGAAATCGACACCCTCATCGAGTGCCTTGTTGATGATCTTGTCGTCGACGTCGGTGAAGTTCCGGACGTAGTGGACGGCTAGCCCCTTGTGGAGGAGGTAGCGGAAGACCACGTCGAAGGTCATGGCGGCGCGGGCGTGGCCCACGTGGGTCGGCGCGTAGACGGTCACCCCGCATACGTACATGCCGACCTTGCCCTCACTGATGGGGACAAAGGGTGCCTTCCCGGCTCGTTCGGTGCAGTAGACGCGCATGAGTGGAGGACCTGCCATGCTGCGATGGCTAGGAAAAGGGCCGCCGCCTCAGTCGGAGAAGATCTGGCCGATCCGGGCTTCGATCAACGCCTCGTCCTTGTTTTCGGCGACGGCGAGCTCCCGGACGAGCAGGGCCTTGGCGGTGTCGAACATCTTGCGTTCCCCGAAGCTGAGGCTCTTGTCCCCCTTCAGGATGAAGAGGTCCCGAAGTACGCGGGCCACCTCGTAAGGCGACCCAGTCTTAATCTTCGCCATGTATTCCCGGTAGCGTCGGTTCCAGGTCTGCTTATCGAGATCGACGTCGCGCTCGGAAAGGACGCTGTAGATGTCCTCGACCTCCTCTTCGGGAACAACGTCCCGCATGCCGATGGTGTCGGCGTTTACCGTAGGGACCATGATGGTCATGCCGTTTTCGAGGATCTTGAGAACGTAGAAAGGTTGGCTGTGGCCGCCCACCTCGCGCGTCTCCACGCCTTCCACCATGCCCACACCGTGGCCAGGGTAGACTGCCATGTCGCCAACTTTGAATGCCATAGAAGCCTCGGGTCCTGCACCCAGTGCGGACCGGAACTGGGGTCATACCTGACCGGAAAAGGGCGTGAATTTTAGCACAGTCCTGTGCGTCGGACTGGTCGGGGCCCTGCTCTTGAATTTTGCTCCAAGCCGAGGGGGGCCGGCCCCCCCCACAGTGCTGCCTGTCCTGGGCCCCCTTGTCGGTGGAATTGCGGGCCTCTGTGGTCTGAGTATGGCCCTGTCGGTTGGGTCTCGGCCCGAGCTGTGGACGGTGGGTCCACGGCTGCTGACGGGTTCGGCTGTGGCGAGCCTTGGCACCGCTTCCTCGGCTCTTGCTCTTGGCCTCTCCCTGTACCTGGCCTTCTTGGTGAGCGCGCGGCTGGCCTCTTCGGGCGAAGCCTCGGCGTGGGCTCAGCTCGGCCGCGGTCGCTGGGCCACATTCGTCTCCCTTGCTCCGTGGTGGTTGCTCTTGGTGACGCTGGCGGCTTTGGCGGCTTTCGTGGCCGAGCCAGCCGGCTGGCTGGCGGTTCACCGCGTTCGGGGCAGTCCTCTTCGCTCGGCGGTCGCCTGGGCGGAGCTGGAGCAGGGGCGGGCCCTGGTCCTCCGGGACGGAAGTGCCCTGTTGCGTGATCCCGACACTGGTCTTCTGGTGGGAGTGGAGCCGGATGGGGCCTGGACGGTTCGCGCAGAGGGCTTCGCCCCTCACCCCGAAGGCGCAGGGTGGATGCTCTCCGGTGTGCGGCTCAGTACAGCGACTGGAAACTGGACGGCATCCGAGCTGGCCGTGCAGCGGGAGGGGCAGCGAGCGGACGGTAGTTGGCCGGAGCCCAAGACCCCGCGTGCGGCCGGCACGAGGGAGCTCCTGCGGCGCATCTCCGGGGATGGTGGGAGGACAGCAGTGCAGGGAGTTGAGCGGGACCGGAGCCTTCTCGTCCTACACCGACGCCTCGCTACCCCCGGACTCACGCTGCTCCTCGCTTGGTTGGGCTGGTGCCTGGGGTGGACTCCGGCCGGGAGGCGCACGGGTCGTTGGGTGCAGAGTGCCTCGATCGTGGGCCTGGGGTGCCTCTGGTTCCTCCTTGAGCGTGGCCTGGATCGAGCGACTGCCGAGGGCATGCTCCCGGGGCCGGTCGCCGGATGGCTTCCAGTACTCTGCTTCGGTTGTCTCGTTGGGCTCGTTTCCGGTCGGTCCGACGTCCCCTTTGCTGGGGGGGACGGGGAATGACGGTAGGGCCTCGGGTTCGAAACCCCGAGCGACGTGGAGTAGGCCTCGCCTTTCGCACCGGGCTGCGCCTGGGGAGGCAGGCGCTCTGGCGCAGCATCTTGATCGGTGCAGCACTGGCGCCGCTGGGGGCCCTTCTTGGGGCGGTTGACGGTGGAAGTGCTGCTCGAGTCGCCGAGTTCTTGCGATTGGCTGGGCCCCTGGTCTTTGCGGCGGGGCTGGCGTCGGTGATTGCGGGATCGAAGCGGGACGGGGCTTGGGATGCATGGATGGCTCTCGGACTGTCGCCGAGAGCCATCCTCGTCCCCGTCCTGATTCTGTCCCTCATCCTGGGGGTGGCCTACAGCCTGGCCGGAGGCGTCCGGTTCGAAGTGGGTCAGGAGGGCGCCCTTCTCCAGCTCCCGAGCCCGGTGCCATTGAAAGCGCGGATCTGGCCCGCTCTGGTCCCGGGGGGAACGGACCCCCTGTGGACAGAAGAGCGTCTGGCGGCCTGGAAGCGCCCTCCCAGCCAATTGCGGTGGGGCGAGCTGCTGGAGCGTTTGGCCCAGAAGCACCCACGGGGAGCCCGTGGAGGCGTGGACGCGGCCGAAGCATTGCGCCGGCTGGGCTGGTCCGCGGCCTGGTTGGTGGCCGGACTTGCCGGCTTCCGCCGGGGCAGCGCGCGGTCGAAGCGACAAGGCGCGACCGAGGCCAGCGCAGCATTCGAAGCAATTGCCTGGGTGCTCGTCTGGCTGGGTGGGGTTGTTCTTGTGTCTTCGGCCCTAGCGGGACTCGCCTGAGCTCAGTCCCAGGCGCCCCTCAGTCGAGGATCACGTAGTAGTCGATCTTCCCGAGTGGCAGGAAGAGGCGGCCGAAGGGGGCCTCGACTGCCTGGCCCTTGTCGTCGAGACACTCGAGATCGCTCAGGTCGAGTCCGCTGTCGCGGACCTCAGCTGTGCCCATGATTTCAAGGACGTTGGCGTTGAGGCTCTTGCCCCGGCCGCTGGCACGTCGGTAGAGGGGGGTCTTTAGGAAGGCGTGGACCTTCATTCTGGTTTTGCTCCTCGGTGAATGGTCAGGGTCTTGAGCAGGACATCCTTCTCTGGCGTCGAGGCGGGCTGTCCCGGCCTGCCCCCGCCCTTTTTCGGAACCCGGGCGATCTTCTTGATGAGCTCGAGCGGTTCGCAGCTGCCAAAGACGGCGTGGTGGTCGTCCAGCCACGGGGTGGCCTTTTCGGTGATGAAGAACTGGCTACCGCCCGTGTTGGGTCCGGAGTTGGCCATCGACAGGGTGCCGGCGGTGTGGCGCAGATCGGGGTGGAATTCGTCCCGGATCTTGTAGCCGGGTCCGCCAATTCCCCGGCCCAGCGGGTCGCCGCCCTGGAGCATGAAGTCCGGGATGACCCGGTGGAACTTGGTCCCGTTGTAGAGCGGACTGTTCTCCATCTTGTTTCCGGTCCGGGGGTGGGTCCAGCTCCTGCTGCCTTCGGCCAGGCCCACGAAGTTGGCCACGGTCCGGGGGGCGCGCCCCGGCTCTAGCTGGCAGAGGATCCTTCCCATGGAGGTGTTGAATTGGGCCCACACCTGTTCGTCGGCCTTGAGCCCTGCGGTTGCCAGTACTGCCGCTTTCTCGGCGGCTGCCTTCTGGTCGTTCAGCGCCAGATTGCTCTTGGCATTGGCCTCTTCCAGACGGGTTATTTCGCCTTCGAGTTCGCCCATGCGGTTGCGAAGCGAGCTGTTCTCTTCCTTGAGTTCTGCGGTGCAGCCAACCCCCATGGGAATTAGGACGGCCAGAATGGCGAGAGTGCTTCTCATTGTGTGGGTCCTTCCTAGCCTCGCCGTTCCGACGCAGCGCGCCGGACTATAGCAAAGGCCTTTCCCGTCTCTGCGCCTCAGGGGACCTGCCCGATGCATACGAAAAAGGCGTTGGTTGTGGCGAAGGTGTATCGGCCGCTGCGGAGGAGCTCGCGACGTTCGGGCTGGCGGCCGAGTTCGGCTGCTTTGACGGCCTCCAAGAGCTCCAATGGGCCCCCGCCAGCCACCACCAGGTCGCCCAGGTGCTCGAACTCGGCCCGAGTACTTTCGTCGGAAGCGAGGTCTAGCCGGTGCGCCTGTTGGGCTTCATCGAGAGGGCCCTCATAGGGCGGCACGAGCTGGTAAAGGACGGGGTGCAACCAGTGCTGAAGCTGCTGCAGGCCGGCCGCGTGGAAGAGCGACAGGAGGCGACTCCCCACCCGGTAGTCCCCGCCCCCGCTACGCTGCACGCCCTCCAGGTAGTGGCTCATCAGCCGCATGCGCTGCCGCTGTAAAGCCCAATCGTCGCGGTCGAGCGCGTCGATTGCGCTGCAGGAGGCCAGCATCAGGTCGGGCTCAATTGCTGCCACCAGCCCCCCCGGACGCACCACGCGCCTCATCTCCGCGAGGACGGCTTCAGGCTGGCTCTGGTGCATCAAGACGGTCTGGCACAGCGCGCGGTCGAAGGAGGCATCATCCACCTCGGCGAGATCCCGGGCGTCGCCCAGTTCAAAGCGGAGTCTTCCCTGGAGGCCTCGCTTCTGGGCTCGCTCTCGTGCCTGAGCCACCAGACGCTCGCTGAGGTCGAAGCCGGTGATCCGTCCCCCCGGTTGCAGGAAGGGAGCTAGGAGGTGGCCGAGGTAGCCCCAGCCGCAGCCAAAGTCAGCGACCTGTAGGCCTGAGCCGAGCCCGAATCGAGCTGCGAAGCGGTCCCGCTCCTCTTCCGTCCACAGGAATCGGCGGGTTGTCTGGAGGTGTTGAAACCACTCCTCCTCGCTGAAATCGATTGGCCCCGACATGCCTCGAGCCTGGACGCTGCGCTTTGCTGCTGCCCGCCCGGACCGGGCAGGAACTGAGACAGCCGGGCTTACAGCGACCAGCCCGCGGAGATGCGCACGGTATGGGCAGCTTCGTTGATGCGGCCCCTCTGGAGCGTCTGCTGCTCGTTGTCGAAGGACAGGCCCAGCGCGCGGGTGGTCAGGTCGTAGGTCACGTCGAAGAGGAGGCCCTTCCAGGGGAAGAAGTTCATGCCGAGCGCAAAGTTGTGGTTCGTCACCCCGGGTACGCCAAAGGATGTCTCGCCCAGCGAGGCCGAAATCCCCAAGCCGAGGTTGTAATCAATGTGCGCACGGAGGAGGGGGATGATGGTGTAGCGCACCCCAAAGCCAACTCGAACGCCGTGCAGCGAAATGGTCTCGAAGCGGGGATCGGTGCAGACGGTCCGATCGGTCTCGTTTAGGTCCGAGGTCGCTGGGTCATCGGCGGGGCAGACGACCGCTTCCTCGCTAGCTGTCGTCTCTCTCGCCAGCCGCCGGAAGAGAACCAGGTCCTGGAACTGGTAACCGAAGCGCGCGACGAGGTCCAAGGGTCCCTTGTTCTTGAGAAGGGCGAAGCGCCCCTGCGCATCAATGTTCAGGAAGTTCATGCTGTCGCAGAAGTGGGTGGCGCAGTAGTCGGAGCCCTCGCCTGTATTGGCCTCGAAGGTCGTGGAGTAAGCCAGGCGTGCGTAGTTCATGCGTACGCCCACGTAGTCCTGGAAGGGGAACCACTCCGCCCCGAGCTGGAAGGAGCCGAGCGTTCCAGCGTTGATCCGGGTCTTCAGGAAGTCGTATGTATTCAGATCCGCGTCGCCGGGGGCTTCGCAGTCGGCCTCGTTCGAGGTGTCGCAGGGGTTGGCGTCGTAGGTGTAGCCGCCGGGAGTCCAGCCGGCATAGACCTGAAGGGTGCGTCGGGCCATGCGACTCGAATCGGCCGGGGCAAGTGCCCCTGCACTCTTGGCCGGTCCGACCTTGGCCTGTTTCTTGACCTTGGCCGGTTTCGGCTTCTTACTCGACTTCTGGGCCGCTGCCACTGGCGGTGCGCCGCCTATGCCTACGTTGGTGAAGGCGGCAATGTCGCCTTGTGGGCGGGTAGCAGTCACCTGAATCGAGGCCATTTGCAGATCGGGCGGGATGGTCAGGAGGGCGGAAAAGGTGCCGTCTCCGTTGTTGACCTTGTTGGCGATCATGCCGCCGTTTGACAGCAGAATGACCTGCTCGCCGGGGACCAGTTGGCCCTTAGCGTCGACCGCCCGGACGAGCAGATTCACCGCTCCGCCGGTGGTCGCCACCTTGTTGGGAATCGCCGTCAGCTCCAGCATGGCGATCGTGCCCGAGGAGACTGAACCCTTGTCTGAGACCACCGGGGTACTCGTATCCACCGGCTGAGCACCCCAAGCCGGGGCTGCGGCCACGGTGTCGGCCTTGCCGGTGTCCTGCTGGGCACCTCCCAGGCTCATGGCCTGCCGCAGCTTGCGCCACTTCGCCATGAGGCGGCCGTGCTGTTGGCCCCCGCTGATTGGGAAAGAGAAGTTCCGGATTGAAGACTGCCCCTGCCAAATTGGGGTGATGTACTCCTGGTTGTTGGCGCTGAATTTGATGGTGGCCAGGCTCACCAGGGGGCCTGCGGTGTAGAGCACGGTGCCGATACCGCGGGAGTCGGTCTGGACCGAGGACGTCACCGTGCCTCCTCCGGTTAGAACCGAGGCATTGACAGCGACATTCGCCACCGGGTTGCCGTAGCGGTCCAGCGAGAGGATCGTCACTGGAACCTTCTGGTTGGTCAGCACCTGGTCGGACAGCGGCAGGCCGAGGAGGGCGTCGACTGCCTGCCGGTTGCCGCGGATGCCAGCGAGGGCGTGGACCCGCGTCACGACATCCCACTGCACCGGAAGCTCGGCGGAGAAGACCCCGGGCGAGATCACCTTCGGGTTCTTGATCGGTCCTTTTGCAGTGCGAAACTCGATGCTTCCCGTCGCCGGCTGGCCTTCTTCGTCCCGCAGGGTTGCGGTCAGGGTGACCTTCTTGACGTCCGGTGTGATCTGGGTGGGCTCGGCTGCCAGGTCGACCGACACCGGTCCTCCGGGCTCGAGGCCAATCTCGAGCGAGTCCGAACTCGACATCTCCTCGCCATCGAGGGCCGCCGTGATGGTGGCGCGGCTGGCCGAGGACAGAGCGGGGGCGGTGAAGGTTGCCTCGTACAGGCCGTTCCCAATGAACTTGACCGGCGTCAAGGTCCCCTGGGTCGTCGTTAGGCTGATCGCAGCGCTGTCAGCCGGTCGGCCCTTGATGTCCACTACATAGATCTGCACTTGGGCCTTGTGGCGTCCGTCGGCGGGTAAGAAATCAGCAATGCCGCCGAGGGCCATGCGGTTGAAGGACGGGACCTGAAGGTCGATTTTCTGGGTACTCCGTGCCCCGCTGGGCTGGATCATCTCGACCGACGCGCTGGGAACTCCGGGGGGCACGGTGATCGGCACGCTGGCCAGCCCGCTCGCGTCCGAGGTCACCGGCGGGAAGGTGGTGTCGCCGACCTTGAAGACCAGGGTGACTCCCGGAGCGCGGGCGTTGACCGGGTAGTTCACCTTGCCGATCAAGGGAATTCGAAAGAAGCCAAAGACCTGGTCGGGGTTGCTGCCATCCCAAACCGAGAGAATCGCTACCTGCGGGAAGGGGGTAGTCGGTGCAACGTAGGTGGCCTTGTAGGTGCCGCTGCCTGTCGACTCGAGTCCCTGGATCTCCCCTACATTCGCCGATGCCTTGATATTCAACCCGTCCATGGGGTTGCCGGCCTGGTCGACCACCGTAAGGGAGAGCTGGGAGCTGAGGTCCTGGCTCAGGATGAGGCGATCAGGGCTGGACGAAAAGGTCAGGCGGGCCCGGGTCTCGGGCACGACGGTGATGGGGAAGCTTGCTTCCACCGTTGAGCCGCTGGCCAATCGGGCGCGTAGCCGCAGGGATACCTTGCCCTTGGAGACCTTGTCGGGGGTGGTGTAGGAGCAGTTGTAGAGGCCGCGACCCACTTGCCCACACTCCGTGTCGAGGCGCCCAGCACTT
Organism: uncultured Rickettsiales bacterium; assembly: GCA_964596025.1. Lineage (GTDB taxonomy): Bacteria > Myxococcota_A > UBA796 > UBA9615 > UBA9615 > CAZQTQ01. Next base: position 11,281 of record CAZQTQ010000014.1, on the reverse strand, counting down.
GCCCCCGAACCCCGGAATTTTGCCCCGTCGGACAGGGAGCCGGTCTCGTCGGTGACGAGGACGGTCAAGGAGATCCGCTTTCCGTCGGCGGTCACCGGCCCGGGTGGGATGAGGTTGACCGTGGCGTTGGTGCCCAAGGTCAAGGTGGGGACCTGGGCGGTCGCCGGCGCGGCAAAGAAGCTGAGCGCGAGGCAGATCAGAGTCTGGTGCCACAGGGGGCGGATTCGCATGGTTGTCGTCTCCGGGTCGGGCTGCCCTAGCCAGCCCTGCGGGTCTCGGGCCAAGCCTCCCAGACCTATCAGGAAGGCATCTTAATGACACGCGCAAAGGGGTGTCAACGCGCGCCGGCGAGTCAACGGTCTTAGGTGCGGGTTGGCGTGTGCTGGTGAGCCGCTTCGGACGGAGGCGGGTGAGACGATTACTGGCCCATCGGTGGCTACCAGCGGCAGAGACCTTCCAGGGCCTCCACGACATCTTCGACTTGCGGTGTCACAGCCCGTTCGAGGCCCTTGTGGGAAGGGATGGGAACGTCTTGTGCCGCCAGCCGCTGGACTGGCGCATCCAACCAGGAGAAACACTCCTGGGCGACCCAGGCCCCGATCTCGGCTCCAAAGCCGCAGGTCAGACGGGCTTCGTGTAGGACGAGCAGCCGGTTCGTCTTGCGGACCGATGCGGCCACTGCGCCCTGGTCCCATGGGACGATGCTGCGGAGGTCGATCACTTCGACTTCGCCTACCTGTGCGTCGGACAGGCGTTTTGCCGCCTCGAGGGCTCGTTCCACACCGATTCCCCAGGTCACCACCGTGGCGTCTTTGCCGGTACGTGCGGTTCGAGCCGTGCCGAGGGCTACCCGGTAGCCCGGTGAGGGGAGGGGGGCTTTGAGCCGTCGGTAGAAGTACTTCTGTTCGAGGTAGAGCACGGGATCTTCGTCGTCGATCGCCGCGTTGAGGAGGCCGTAGGCGTCCTCGACCGTCGACGGAACGACGATCTTGAGGCCAGCGGCGTGGGCGAACCAAGCCTCGGGATTGAGTGAGTGGAAGGGGCCGGCTCCGATCCCGCCCGCTGCTGGGAGCCGCATCACCATCGGTACGCCGACTCCGATTCGGTACCGGTAGGTGCCCGCGTTGTTGACGAGCTCGTTGAAGGTGCTGGCGACAAAGTCGGCGAACTGCATCTCCGCTACGGGCCGGAAGCCTCGTACGGCCAGGCCGATGCAGGCCCCGGTGATTGCCCCTTCGGCGATCGGCGTGTCGATGACGCGGCCGTCTCCGAACTCGTTGAGCAAGCCCTCTGTGGCCCGGAAGGCGCCACCCATTAGGCCGATGTCTTCGCCGATCAAGAGGAGCCTGGCGTCCTCGCGCATGCGGTTGCGGAGGCACTCGCGGATCGCCTGGATGTAGGTCACGGTGCTTCCGGCCGCCGGAACGCTTCCTTCTGGCGGTGGGGTGTGCTGCTGTTTTGCGCGCTCGGTGGCGAGCGCACGGGTGGCCTCGGCCGGGGGCTGAGCGCGGACCGTCGAGCCGGTCTCGGGCCGCTGTCGCTGACTTGCCGACTCGAAGAAGACCCCCTGGGCCGCGAACTGCGGATCGGGCTCTGGCTGTGCTCGAGCCCAATCCGAAGCGGCCAGCACCTTGGCCTCGATCTCGGCTTTGAGGCCCTCGATGTCGAGCCCTGGGACCCGATTACCCTCCCGAATCCACCGCTCAAGTCGTTCCACAGGGTCCTTTTGCGCCCAGGCTTCGAGTTGCTCTTTGTCGACGTAGGCCACGTCGTCGTGCTCGGCGTGGCCGCGCATGCGCATCGTCATGCTCTCGATGAGCGTCGGCCCCTCGCCTGCCCGCGCCCGCTCGACCGCCGCGCGGGTAGCCTCGTAGACGGCGCACAGATCCGTCCCATCGATCTGGAGCCCCGGCATGCCGTAGCCTGCGCCTCGGTCGGCGAGCTGCTTGCAGCCGAATTGAAGCGATGTCGGGGTGCCGAAAGCCCATTGGTTGTTCTCGATGATCGTCACGACCGGTAGCTTGCGGGCTCCGATGAAGTTCATCGCTTCGTGAAAGACGCCGGTCGAGGAGCCCCCGTCCCCGATGTAGGTCAAGACCACGTGGTCCCGCTGCAAGTACTGTTCGCCCAAGGCCACGCCGGCCGCCACGACGTTCATCGATCCCAGCGGACTGATCATCCCGAGGATGTTGGTGCCGGGGGCACCCAAGTGGATTCCTGTGTCGCGACCGCGGGTTTGACTGCCCTCGCGCAGCAGGACCTGGAGGAAGATCTCGCGAACCGAGTGGCCGCGCAGCAGGTGGGCACCTAGCGAGCGGTGCATTGGGACCAGGACATCGTCGGGGGCCAAGGCAGCCGCGCTGCCGACCGACGTGGCTTCGTTGCCCCAAGCAGAGAAGAACTTGGCCTGGAGTCCCTGGCGAACGTTGAGAATGCAGCGTTGTTCCACCGCCCGGGTCAGGAGTAGGTAGTAGAACAGATACTGCACGAAGGCCGGATCACTCAGGTCGCCCGGACTCTGAGCCGGATGAGCCTGCTTTGCGGCGTCTGCGAGAGGAAGTTCTCGAGCCATGCCGGCGCATGATAGAGGCCTGAATGGAGCCTGCAAGAGCGCGCTCCGTTCTACATTCGAGGACCCTTCTTTCGGGTCCATTGGGTCCCATAGGTTGACAAGGAGCGCCGGGTCTCTACCTTTTTCCGGTTCCCCCGGCTCGTGTACCCTCTGTATGTGGGCCGCTGAAATGGCTGTGCATTCGGGGGCTCCGAGCAGGGCTTTGAAGGACGACGAGAGGATGTTGAAGCTTCTTCCGCGATGGCTGCTTCTCTTCGCTCTGGCGTTGCTATGCGCGCCTCCTTCGGCTTGGGCCGAGGACGAGGACGAGGAAGAGGAGGACTCCGGCCCCGACATCAAGCGCGAAGACGAGGACGACGTCGATAGTTGGAGCTTTGAAGGCGAAAAGGTCGAAGAGAAAAAGGAAGAGACCAAGGAGGTCAAGAGGCGGGCGCTTGAGCCAGAGCCGAAGCGCTACGGAAACTCTGGGAATTGGTACGAGATCACCGTGGACTGCGGCGGTTGCCCCACTCTTCTCGGCCAGAGCCTGGGCATCGAAGAGACCATGGTCATGCGTGAGTTCTTCGACTTCGTCCAGATCGAATCCGATCGGAAGAGCGGAAAGTTCGTTTATCCCTCCGAGGGTGAGAATCGCCCTGTCGGGGTCAAGGATCGCGGCGATCGCGTAATCATTTGGAATTTTGTAATCGACTCCGGCAGTCGTTTGACCGACACCTACGCCACCCTGTGGGACATGAGGGTCAAGGCGGGCGGCGGCTTGCTCTACGGCCGCAAATACGAAGTGCAAGCCTGGACCTCGGATGCCTACGAGAAATGGAAGGACGGCTACCGGTCCAAGCAGAGCTTCATTCCCTCCTACAAGCTGACCTCCTACGTGGACCTGGCGCCGGTCAAGAAGCTGAGTACCGAGGACAGCCGCTTCCAAGTTGGCGAGGACGCGCGCATCAGCTTCGTGGGTTACGCGTCCTTTGTGCGCAGCGATGTCGACGCCAAGAAGATCGAGGCGGAGCAGCAGCAGCTCAAGGCCGAGGCTGAGGCTCAGGCCAAGCGGCTGCGGGACCAACAGGAGTGGTTCAAGAAGGGGGAGGAGCACCTCGACTCGCGCGACTACGACAGCGCTCTGACTGCGTTCTTGAAGGCCAGGACACTGGGTTCGGACTCGCTGGACCTCAACTTCTACTTGGGCTTTACGTACCAAAAGACCAAGAGTTTCAGTAAGGCGATCCAGGAGTACCGTGTGATTCTGGAGTCCGACCCCCGCGATACCGACGTGCGCTACAACCTCGCACGCATCTACGAGAAGCAGAAGAACTGGGACGACGCCATCAAGGAGTACCAGGCCATCCTGAAGTTCAGTCCAGATGACCAGGGGGCCCGGGACAGGCTCGAGCTGCTGCGAGCGGCGCGGGCGATGATTGACGGCTGATTCGGCCCTGGGGTCGCCTCAGTCCCTGTGATACAGTTCGCCGATGCTTCGACGTGCCACGTTTGGCTTGTTTTCGGCCGCCCTCTGTCTGGGCGCCGTGGCTTGCAATTATGAGCCGCTGAACCTGAGCGTGAACATCCCGGCCCTCGAAGACGCCATCGCTCAGCACGACGTCATCGCATACGGCGAAAATCGCTTCCTTGTGGGTGAGTACGGCGACGACGGTTTTGTAGAGGCCTGCCGTGTCGTTAGCGACCTGCAGGGTTGGTACGACCCGGAGCTCAACGACGGTTCGTGCGCCAACTGCACCGAGGTCATCACCCTGGTTCTGACGGACTCCTCTGACACCAGCTGCGATGAGGGCTTTGTCGGTTCCTTCTCCATCGGGGTCACTCCCACCGAGAACTTCCCGGAGGGCTTCCACAACGCCTTCCACGACTGGGTTCTGGAGGGCGAGGTAGACGAGGGCGAAGGCACGGCAGTGGCCTTCTTGCAGACGCTTTGGAGCCCGCTCGGGGCCGAGGAGTGGGAGCCGCGGATGGGTGTCTTCGAGGACGTGGATCCGGTGGGGCTGAGCTACGAGCGCGAGTACTACGCGCAGAGCTACTTCTATTACGTTGTGCAGGATCGCGAAGGCCCCCACGTCCGCTGGAACCTGGATCTCAAGCTGACGGAGTAGGCTCTTGCTCCGCCCCTTCTCGGAGGCCGCCCTCTTGGCAGCCGTGCTGCTTGGCACCGCCTGTGCGCAGACAGTGGTCCAGGCTCCTACGGGTGAGGTCGTGCCCAACTTTCTCCAGCTTGCCGCCTTCTCGCTTGTCGATTCAGAGGCCGGCACGCTTGAGGGCTTTCTGAAGTGGACTTATGTCGCGGATGATCCCGCCCTCTACGAGAGCCCGCGGGAGGACTGCCAGCTGTGGGAGCACCTGAGTCTGAGCTCCGCCTCGGTTGACCCCACGAGCTGTGAGGGTTGCTCGGAGCTGTTCGAAGGCCAGGCTGAAGTTGACGCGGAGTCGACGACCTGCGCGAGCCCAAGCTGGTCCGAGCGTCCCTTCGCCTTGGCATTCAGCGTTTTGTCGGACGACGTGGAGCTGGAGGAACTCTACGGCGCGGATGGCTACACCCACCGGGTATTTGCTCGCTGGAAGCCGGACACCGGTACGGCCGATTCTTTCGCCCCTCTGCTCGTAGCCAAGCCGGGCCAGTGGGCTCCCGAATCCGGCGACGCGGGGACCGGCGAAGGCGTGGCCCTGGACGGCCAGCACGTCCACGAGGGCCTCTACTACTGGGATATGCGCTAAGTGTGTGCCTCCCCTCGGGTATCCTGAATCTCGTGACGGA
>CAZQTQ010000014.1:0-5933 GCA_964596025.1 uncultured Rickettsiales bacterium | reverse complement strand
TCGTCGCCACCCTGGGGCCGGCCTCATCGAGTCCCGAAGTGCTTGGTCCGATGGTCAAGAGCGGCATGGACGTCGCCCGCATCAACTGCAGCCACTCGACTCCAGCCGATCAGACAGTCTTGATTGAGAATATCCGGCGGGTCGCCCGCCTCTCGCGGCGTTCGGTGGCGATTCTCCTCGACCTCAGCGGACCGAAGATCCGCAGCGGAGCCTTGGTGGGCGGCTCGATGGAGCTGGTGACCGGGTCTTCTCTCCGCATCGTCCCGGGGACGGCGGAGGGCATGGAGGACTGGATCAGCTGCAATCACCCGGGCCTCGCCCAGGATCTCCGCGGGGGCGATCGCATCCTCCTCGACGACGGCCTTATGGAGCTGCGTGTCACCAAGATTGACGGCGATGGGGTCGTTCACACGGAGATCGTCTTCGGCGGAACCTTGTACGAGCGTAAGGGCATGAACCTGCCGGACAACGTCCTGTCGATTCCCTGCCTGACCGACAAGGACAAGCAGGACCTTCAGGTGGGGCTGGACCTGGGGGTCGACTACGTCGCCCAGAGCTTCGTCCAGAGGGCCTCGGACATCATCGCCCTCAAAGAGGAGATGGTGCGCTTGCGCGCACGGACCCCGATCATCGCGAAGATCGAGAAGCCGCAGGCAGTGGAGAACCTCGACCAAATTCTCGCCGAGGTCGACGGCGTGATGGTGGCGCGCGGTGACCTCGCAGTCGAGGTCGGCAACCACCGTGTGCCCATCCTCCAAAAACAGATCCTCGCGCGCTCCAACCGACGCGGCACCTTGAGCATCGTCGCGACCCAGATGTTGGACTCGATGACTCACAATCCACGGCCCACCCGGGCCGAGGCCTCCGACGTGGCGAACGCCGTCCTCGATGGCTGCGACGCAGTGATGCTCTCTGGTGAGACCGCAACCGGTGACTTTCCCGTAGAGGCGGTCGCCATGATGGACCGCATCGCGCGCGAGGTGGAGCCATCGATGCGGGAGACCGCCCACCTCGCGGTTCGAGAGGGGAGCTGCGTTCGCGATGACGATGAGAGTCTGACCTTGAGTGTGGTTCAGGCGGCCGCGCAGATCGTCGAGAGCGGTCGGGCCAAGGCGCTCTTGGCCTTCAGCCTCTCGGGACGAACCGCCCGCCTCCTCTCGGGCTGCTACCCGCAGGTTCCCATCTTCGCCATGACCCCTCACCTCTCCACCTACCAGGTCATGGCCTTGTACCGAGGGGTGGTCCCGGTCCACATGCCCTTCCCCGGCGATTCGGACCAGATGATCGTCGAGGGGGAGCGATTGCTGGTCGAGAAGGGCCTGCTTTCTTCGGGGGACGAGGCGGTCGTAGTGGCCGGATTTACCGAATTGCGGGGCGTGGCCAACATGGTGAAGGTAGTCCGGGTCTGATCCTGGCCTCGCTGATTGGGTAGGCTGAGGATCCGATGGGACTTTCCACCTTGCCTCTCCGTCTTCTAGCTGTCTCGGCCCCGCTAATGGTGGCGACGTTGGTCGTTTTGGCCCCGACTGATGCTGCGGCAGACCGCCTCCCGGGCCCCAAGGACACCGATGTCTCCCACCTGCCGCTGCGCCTGCAGAAGACGGTGCTGCAGATGGACCCCATGCGGCGGGCCCGGACCTGGCCGGTGCAGCCGGTGGAGGAAGTGCCGGAGGAGGAGACCACAGAGGGCGAGGACGGGGAGAAGGCTGACAAGGCACCCAAGTTTCTGGTGCCCGGCCGGGATGGCAAGGGTCCCTGGCGGCTCTTTGAGGGCGTATTCAACGAAAGCCCTTGCCGTGCGCCGGTTCTCGGGCGCAAGGGGGGCATCGCCTTGGCCCTGTGTTCTGGCCTCGACGTTAGCCGGCCTTCGGACGAGCACATTGTCCTCATCCAAGAGACGGTTCTCTCCCGCTACCGCAAGCCAGCCGCGCCGGTTCGTGGTGGGCCCCGGGCCGACCTCTCGCGGGACGGCCGCTATTTTGCCCTGGTCGTCGACGAGGGCGGCGGGCGAGCAGTGCATGTCGCAGACTTGGAGGAGCGCACCGACACCCAGGTCTCCGGCGGGTGGCGCAACCCAGGCAATCCCCAGCTCGCGCCGGACGGATCGGCGGTGGCCTTCACCGCGGAGGTGGGGCGAGACAACGCCGTTGTCCTGGTGAACTTCGAGGACAACAAGGCCCACCTCGTGTGGCGGAGCCGGTCCGATGTCAACGTTCATGGGGTGGCCAATCGGGGACACAGCACGCTGATAACTGCGAAAGCTTCCGACCGAACGCAGATCTACCTCGTAGACGTGACGCGGGCGACCGCCATCAACCTCGCCCACCGGAAGAGTGCGGTCGAGTCTGCAGTGCTTCATCCGTCGGCGGAGGCAGCGGCGTTTTCGGCTCGGGTCGGCGGGGTCTGCGCTGCCTACTGGGGGGACGTGAATGGGAGGCGGCGGACGGAGTTCTTGACCAGCTTAGAGAGCTGTTTTGAGGTACTTGGCCTGGATGACAGCCGCCGCAACGTGTTGGTGCAGACGGGGTCGGATGCCCGGGCGAGTTATCAGGTATATGACCGCAGGGCGCGGGGACCGCGCTACGAGGTGCTACGAGGATGCAAAGACCCGACGATCAGCGGCGATGGCCAGCTCATGGCGGTGCACTGCCCCAAGGCGCGCATGGGCTCAGGGATCTATCTATTCGCGATTCCACCGCCCAAGGAGTAGGCGCCGCCCTTTTCGGCCTACTGCTGCTGGTGGCGGCAGTGGAGCCGGCGGTTGCGGCGCGCTACCGCCCGCCCGAGGTGACCAAGGTCGCCGCGGGGATCCACGACGGACACCTCTTTGGCCCGCTGCTGAGGAGCGACGGGGAGTGGGTGGCCTACGGTCTCGTCTTGGAAGAGGAGCGGACCAAGCTGCGGTACTACAGGCGTTCTCTGGCGGGAGACGGCCTCTTCAAGTCGGTCTGGCCGCGGCAGCATCCGACCTTCTCCGAGAAGGAGGGGACGGCGTCGTTTACGGACCTGACGGGGTTTGCCTGGCACCCGGGAAGCCGCCACAACGCCATGGTGGTCCGTCACAAGAGCAAGGGGGAGGAGGTACTCCTGGAGTACCTCAAGGTGAGGGTCGGGGGGCCCGGCGAGCAGAACCAGCCCACCTTTAACCCCGACGGATCTCGGGTCGTAGTCGTCGCGTTGGGCGAGCTCGGACGGGAGCTTTGGGTCTCGGATGTCAAACACAGCTCGGACCTGGAGCAGTTGACTTGGACCCGGGACAGCGAGCGCTGGCCATCCTGGCATCCGACAGCCCCCAAGGTCCTGCACGAGATTCGGGTGCGGAAGACCAAGCGTAGCGATCTCTTCGCCTTTGATCTTGAGACCTACGAGCAGGTGCCGGTCCTTCGGATCGAGGCGAGCGACGAGATCCACCCAAGCTTCAGCCCAGACGGTGAGCGGATCGTCTACTTGAGCGACCACAACCGTGAGGCAGGCGCTTCCCCGCGGGTCTACGATCTATTCGCGCGCACTCCGGGCGCCACTGAGGCCGTCCGACTCATTCCCTCGGTGCGGGTTCGGGAGCAGAGCCTTGGATATGCCTGGGACCCAGCGGGCCACTTTGTCGTCGCGGTGTCCCAGGACGAGCGGCGGGGTCATCCGCTGGTGATTGCCCGAGCCGACGGCAGGGGCAAGGTCCTCAACCTGGGACTTGCCACCCGCAACAACTGGGACCCGGTTCTTTCGGTGACTGAGGACCGGGTGCGCCTGGTGTGGGCGGCCGACGACCCCAAGGCCCGCGAAGGAAGGGAGTATCAGATCCTCTACTTCGCGGACTTCAGCCTGGCCACCCTCTACGGCTTGTTGGGAGTCGAGGCTGCGAAATGAGGAGCTGGCCCCTGACCTAGGGGAGACTCAGGTCTGTTGAGCGGACTGAGCGGGGCCAGAGCAGGCTCGCCTGCGGCGCAGGAGGGCGACAGCGGCCAAGAGCATCCCCCCGGAACTCCAGGGTTTTCTTGGGGGTGCGGTGGCCCCGCAGCGGCAGCCCGCCCCAGAGCCACTCAGCCCACCGTCCAAGCCGCTGTCGTCGCGCCCCGTGTTTGACGGGGTCCCGTCGTCGCCGCTTGTGTCGTCGTCGTCGCCGGTGGGGACCCAGGTGCTGGGATCGCAGGGATCGGCGGTCTCGGGCGCGTCGTCGGGCAGCTCGGCCGGGTTGCCGGTAGAGGTCCAGCTGACGGCTTCAGCCCGTTCAGAGACGTTGCCGATTCCGTCGGTGGAGCGAAGCGTAGCGGTGTAGTCGGTGCAGGGCTGTAGGTTGAGGGCCCAGATCTGGTGGCTGGTCTCTAGGGCATCGTCGAGTGCAAACTCGTTGGTGCCCGGTCCCCACTCGGCGTAGGAGTCGGCCGCTTCGTCGGTGTCCCAGAGGATGCGCGCGCCCCAGTAGCTGATCTCGTCCACCTCGATCTCGCTGAGGCTGGGAGCCAGGCAGTCGAGGCTGACGGTCAGCGAGTTTTCGCTTTGTTCGGATTCGATGATGAGGTTCTCGTTGTGGGACACGCTCAGGACTTCGTCGTCTGGGCTGGGCTCCTCTTCGGACAGGAGGACGGAGCCCTCGAAGACACCAGAGCCGGGGTCGACGAGTTCGACCTCGACTGTCTCTGCGGCGGCGGCCACCGTGGCCTGCGCCTCGGTTGGAATATCGGAGCCCCCGACGATCAGGGTGATCTCCAAGGTATCCGAGCAGCGGGCTGCGAGCGGGCTCACTCCCAGGATGGAGATCTCGGCTTCGAGGGCCCCAAGTGCGTCGAGCCGGCCGTAGCCGTAGGAGTCGGAGTGGCCATTTGCATCGTAGTTAGCGTCGCCCGGATCGATTGGTTGGGCCGTGTCTTGGAGGAGCGTCTGCAGCCCGGCCGCCGTCAATTCGGGAGCGACCGACAGCACCAAGGCGCCGACGCCGGCTGCGATGGGCGAGGCGGCTGAGGTGCCGCCAAAGGAGCCGGCGTAATCGCCGATGTCGGTAGTCGTTATGCCCGCCGTACCTCCGTTGGACGGCGAACTCAGGTCCAGCTCAGGGCACAGTTCGCTGTACTCCGCGCGCTCGCCCTCGTTGGTCGATGCCCCCACCGCGATGACCGCGCCGTAGCTTGCGTAGCCGTCCTCGCTACAGGTGTCCCCCTCCGCGATGTCGTCGTCGTGGCCGTTGCCGGCAGCCCAGAAGATCGCCGTTCCCTTGCCGTCGCGGCCGTTGACCACCGCGAAGTCGATGGCGGTCTGAACGACCGCCGGCAGCGGCGCATATTCGCCGGTCCCGTCCGGCGGGCCCCAAGAGTTGTTGATGACCCAAGCCCCTTCGTCTACCGCGAAGTCGATGGCGTCGGCTTCTGCTTGGTCGCCGCCGCCAAGCATGCGGATGGGGATGATGGGGCAAGCGGGGCAGGTCCCGACGACGCCGATGCCCTGGGCCGGGGCGGCGGCAGCGCCAGCTACGCGGGTGCCGTGCCCTCCCGAACCACTCGGGTTGGGGTCGTCGTCGTTGCTCAGGAAGTCGTAGCCCGGAAGGAGCGCGGAGATCAGGTCGGGGTGGTCGGTATCGACTCCGCTGTCGAGAATGGCGACCTTCGCCTCTTCCGAGCCCAGGCCCAGGTCCCAGGCTTCGGGCGCGTTGACATCATGGTAGGGCTTGCCTCCGAACTGGCCGGTGTTGTTCAGGTGCCATTGGTCTTCGTAGAGCTCGTCTTCGGGGGTGTACCGGGGGTGACGGGGCTGCAGCCAGTTCACCTGGGCCCAACGGGTGTAGGAGGCCTCGTGGAGGCGGGTGGCGGCTTCTACGGGATCGACGGAGGCGCCCTGCGGGGTTCGCAGAGCCCACTGGAAGGGTGCGAGGCCCCGGGGCCCCAGGACTTCGAGACCCAATTGAGTCGCGAGTTGGCGCATGGCGGCTTCGCCACCCCCATTGA
>CAZQTQ010000013.1:10598-23083 GCA_964596025.1 uncultured Rickettsiales bacterium | reverse complement strand
AGACGATCGAGATGATGCCGCTGTTGGTGGGCGAAGAGGTCCAGCCTGTGCTGGAGCGGGTCTTCCAAGGCGACGACACGTCCGTGGTCCTGCGGGTGACACCGACCGAGGTGCCGCGGGTTCGCTACGACGGGGCCCACGACCTCATGGTGGAGCTGAGCGGTCTCCAGGTCGAGGTGATCAGCCATCTTCTCGATCGCGACCTTCGAATCGCCGCTCTGGGACTCGACTTGGGAATGAAAATTGACCTGAGCTTGGACCCCAGCGGTGCCCTGTTGGTCTCCATGGCGCTCGATGAGGACAGCCTAGCCCCCAGCCTCGACTACAACGAGGTCGTCCCAGAGCTGGGAACCGCCCTGCAGTCCAACTTCGGAGGCCTCATCCAGATGGCGATGGAGATGGTTGCAGGCGACCTGCTCGGCGACCTCCAGCTGGCCATGCCCACGGTGGCTGGCATTGGGCTGACGGAGCTCTATCTTGCTCCCGAGGGCCAAGACCTCGACGTCCTGGCCCTGAGCCTCAGTCTGGGCCCGAGCACCGGAGGGGAGGGGGCCGGCTGCGACGAGCTTGGCTGCGGCCTGGCCTCAGACGATGCCGGAGCCTGCGGCATGGACGGTTCGTCCGACGACCTCGGATGCGATCTCCAAGGGAGTCTCGCAGAGGCTGGATGCAGCGGCGCGACCGGCAACCCGGAGGAGCCTGGCTGCGACGTACTCGATGCAGTTTCACTGGTGTCCTGCAGCCTCGACGCCCGCTCGGCCCAAGCGAGGGCCGGAGATCCGCTGCAGCTTCGGATCGCGCAGGGAAAGGTCAGCCGATGGAGTCCAAGACGGCGGACGGCCCGACTCAGCTTGCCTCTGTCCTTGGGGCTCGCCTTCCTCTTGCTCGCTGCTCGCCGCCGCAGAACTCGTCTGCCCCTCTCCCACTGCCTCGCCGATGAGGAGACCCCGTGACCGTCCAACAGATCCCTCGACTAATTGCCCTCAGCCTGCTGGCTGGCTGCGTCCTCTGCATCGGCGCCTGCGTCGGACTCCCCACGTCCGGCCGATCAGGCGGTGACAACACAAACGACGACGGCACTGCGGGCGACAACGACACTGCGGGCGACGACGACGCTGCGGGCGACGACGACGCTGCGGGCGACGACGACGCTGCGGGCGACGACGACGCTGCGGGCGACGACGACACTGCGGGCGACGACGACACGGAGGAAGCCTGGCACGGGCCCGAGGGCTTCATCGGCAGTCCGTGCGAGACCGCGTCCGACTGCGACTTCGACGGCGCCGTCTGCCTGCTCGAACAGGAGGGCTACCCCTGGGGTACTTGTTCCAGTGGCTGTGATCTCTACTGCCCCGATGCCGAGGGCTTCCCGACCACGTTCTGCATCGAATCGGAGGTCCTTCCCGCCTCTGCCTCAGCCTTGGGCGACGGCGCCTGCCACAGTCACTGCGATCTGGGCCTCTTCCCGGACAGCGGCTGCCGTCCCGGGTACGCCTGCCAGGTCGTGTCCCGTGCCAACGAGAGCTGGACCGAGACCTACGCCTGCCTCCCGGGTGACGAGAGCGATCTGAGTGAGTGCCATCTCGAGCTCGCGGCACGGGGAGTTTCCTTCGAGCCTACGATTCGGGAAGCAACGAGCCCGTCCAGCCATCCGAACCTCACCTGCGAGATTGAGGATCCGGTCTGGCTCCACTCCCCCATCGATGGCGTTGATCTTCTCTACTACGACGGCAGCGAAACCGAGCGGGTACTCGCCGCCTGTGACATGGCTCAAGCGCTGACCGATACCATCGAGGACGTCTTGCCCTATGACGTCGTCGCCCTCCGCCACATTGGCACCTACAACTGCCGTGTCATCTCCGGAACCGACACCCTCAGCCGGCACTCCTATGCCGACGCCATCGACATCTACGGGTTCGACTTTGCTGACGGCACGACCTACACACTGGTCGACGACTGGATGCACGACACTGCCGGAACTCCCAGCACACCTGGCGGTGCATTCCTGTACGACGCCGCCTACCGCTGGCACGACGAATCGATCTGGAACATCATCCTGACGCCCAACTACAACCTGGCGCACGACAACCACTTCCACGTCGATCTGACGCCGAACAACAACCCCTACATCGGCTTCGCCGGCGGCACCTGGATCGGACCCGCCCCCTACGTTGACTGATCCCGGCCTGATCCCCCTGCCGGCAATTCGGCGAAGCCCCTCTCGGACGAACCAGCGAGCCCTTAGGGGCTAGCCAGCTTGTCGAGGGCAGCGATCAGCCGATCGGCGATGCGCTCATAGCCAGCCTTGCTGTGGTGGATACCGTCCTTCGAGGCCAAAGAAGGCTTCCCGAGGTGCCAGGCGAGCATCGAGCCCGGGCCACCCGTCGCCTGCTGCCAGTCCCAAAACCCGCAGTGAAATTCACGAGAGACCTCGCGCTGCACTTCAGCCACCCCTTGGGTGTGGCTCCAGACGGCGTAGGTCCGATCGTCCACACGCACAAAGCGGTCCGATGGGCCGACGAGCAGGCAGGCTGCGGGTTCGGGGTGAGCCCTTCGGAGGCGCCGTAAGACTTCACGCAGCTCCTCGCGGTAGGCGCCCAGGTCCAAGTGGGTCCGATTGGCTTCGTTGGTGCCGTAGGCCAAGACGACGAGGTCGGGGTCCAGCGCTTGAAGTCCGCTGCGGAACAGGCCCTCATCCCATTCCAGCCAGGTCCGGGCTTGCCGACCTCGAATCCCGATGGCGTCGACCAGAGCGCCGGGGCCGCTTCGTTCCAGAGAGAGCCCGAAGAGACGGACGGGTCCGTCGCCCTTGGGCCGGAGGACGGTCCGGTGCGGTCCGTCGGGAACCTCCACGCGTACCCAGACCAGAGTCGTGTCGGTCCGATGGGTGGCAAAACTTACCGGTTCAGCGGTGTCCACCTGAACCTCCACGCGGCCGCCCTGCGGCTGGCCCAGCGCGAAGAGGTCGATTCGCTCCACCTTCCGGCCGTGCGGGTTGCTGCGCGTGGTCTCGGCCCATCCGAAGTCGTGCGGATTCGAGGAGCTTACGCTCATCCCGCCAAACCCCAGCAGCCCATCCTTGTGGCCGTTTCGCTTGCCCACCCAGTCCGAGAGCCAGCCATTGGTGCGGCAGAGGTTGATATCGCTGCCTCGATAGCCCTTGTAGAGGGCAGCGGGGAGGATGAAGCCGTGCCCGAGATCGCCGTGGCGGTCCTGCAGCACCCGGCGCATCCGCCCGGTCCAGTAGTCGGCGCCGGTGTGAGAGGCTCCGAAGACGCTCAGCCGGAGGCGGGCGCTCCCGGCCGGCTGCGCCCAGAGCTTCCTGAGGGCGGACAGCGCCTCAGGCGTGCCTTCGATGGCCTGGAGTGGAAGGCTGCTTGGGTCCTGCCCGGGAATTTCGGCGGGAAGCCGGTTCTCTGGACTCAGCTGAATGCGCGCCATACCCTCGGTCTTCGGCGCCGGATAGCTCCGAGGAGCGGGCACTTTGGGCCGCGAGGGCGGCTCGTCCAGAAGGCCCAAGGCCTCCCGGCAGCTCTGCGCCGGCGGCCCCTCGGCATCGGGCACCTTCATGTGGAGTTCTGGGCCCGTTCTCACGTTCGTTTGGGCTGAACCGGTCCCGGCCAACGCAAGGACCCCGACCCCAACCAGAACAGTGCCCAGTGCCAAAGAGAGACTCGTAGTCCATGAATTTGTCGCCATCGTAGAGAGGGACCGGTTCACTCCTAAGGGCAGTGCGCGGGCTCCTTGCCCCACGGAGGTAGCAAACTCGAGGGGGCCTTGTCCACTTCGGACACCTTGACCCCCCATTCCGGCGCAAGCTACCGTTTTCCCTGCAGGTGATGCGGACTCGGTATCTTCACGGGTCCACGCGGAAGAGGGAGTGCGCCGGTGGCCAAGCTTCGACGAGTGGTTGGATTAGCAACGTTGGTCTTTGCCGGCATCTCCACTCTTTGTTGGAGCCCGCCGGCACAAGCCCAAGACGGGCCAACTGCCAGTCTGGACGTGCAACGCTTCGTTCCGGCTCTCGGAAGTCACGGTTTTGTCGAGGTCGACGACGTCCGACTGGGACCGGTCCTGCTGCCGACAGCAGACTTCTATTTTGTCTACGGCCGACGGCCGCTACAGACAGCCGACGTCGCCCTTCGGCGCACTTCGGGAGTCATTGACGGACTGAGCTCCTTCCACCTCCGGGTGGGCTTCGCGTTCACCAATTGGGCTGAGATCGATCTCTCGATTCCTTTCCTGCAGATCATCCAGAAGGGCCAGAGCTTTGGTTCCTACAGCGACGCAGACGCTTCCGACGCTTCATCTGGGGACCTATGGATCGCCGGTCGCTTCCGGATCCTCCCTGAGGAGAAGTTCATCGGGATAGGCGTCGTCCCGTTTGTGACCTTGCCTCTCGGCGGGCAGGCACAGTTTACGACCTCCGGTGTGCCTACTTTTGGCATCAAGGCGCTGTTTTCGCGCCGCTGGGGCTTCTTCCACTGGGCTGCCAACTTCGGCTACCGCTTCAAGCCGGCTGGGCAGATTGTCGGAGAATCGGTCGCCGCCGACGACGAAATCCTCTTCTCTGCGGGGGCAGGAATCACGCCGGTACGGAACTTGTTGGACATCAACCTGGAGTTGGTTGGGGCCGGGATCGTCGGAGAAGGCCGGGACAGTTCGCCGGACTACCAGAGCAAGACCGTGGCGCACACGCCCGTGGAGCTTCTGCTGAGCGGGCGCTTGATGACGCCGGTGGGGCTGGACGTGGTCGTGGGCGGAGCGGTCGGTCTGAGCGGTGGCGTCGGCACTCCGAGCTTCCGCGCATTCGCCGGAGTTGGTTTCGCGCCGGTCAACGACAAGGACCGGGACGGCGTGGTGGACAAGAAGGACAAGTGCCCGGTGGCGGCTGAGGACCGGGACGGATACGCCGACGCAGATGGCTGTCCCGAGCCCGATAACGACCTGGATGGCTTCCTGGACGCCGACGACGCCTGCCCCACCGAAGCGGAGGACAAGGACGGATTCGAGGACGAGGACGGCTGTCCCGAGCCTGACAACGATGGCGACGAAATTCTGGACGAGCAAGATCGATGCCCGGACGAGGCGGAGGACCGGGACAACCACCGGGACCAGGATGGCTGTCCCGAGCCCGACAACGACTACGACAAGATCCTCGACAAGGACGACCACTGCCCACTGCAGAAGGAGGACTACGACGGCTTCGCGGACACCGACGGGTGTCCCGACTTGGACAACGATGAAGACGGCGTGCTCGATCTGGATGATTACTGTCCCCTAGAGGCCGAGGACAAGAACGACGTCATGGACCACGACGGCTGCCCCGAGTCCCTGAAGGTGGTCCTCCGAAACGACCGCATCCACATCACTGAACGGGTCAACTTCTCCTCAGGTGGGGCATCGATCGAGAAACAGTCCTTCGATCTACTGGATGCGGTGGCGTCCAAGCTCGCCGAGCACCCCGAGATCGAGAAGGTCCGCATCGAGGGCCACACCGATGAGGTGGCCGAGGCCTCCTTCAACCGGAAGCTCTCCGAGCGGAGGGCCCAGGCGGTTCGAAATTACCTCATCAAGAAGGGCATCTCGTACAAGCGCCTCGAGGCAGTGGGGCTTGGGGAATCGCAGCCCTGGCGAGACAACGCCACTGAAGAGGGGCGGGCCATGAACCGTCGGGTGGAATTCAAGATCGTCGCACCCTAAGTACCCGGGACAGCTTCTGACCTGGGCCGGGCGTAGGATGTTCTCCAACAACGATGGTCCGCTTCCTCCACACAGCTGACCTGCAGCTAGGCAAGCCCTTTGAGGCGGTGCCCGGGGACTCGGGCGCCCGGCTGCGGGAACTGCGTTTCGAGGTGATCGATCGGATTGGCTCGGTCGCGCGCGAGCGCGGGGTCGACTTCGTCTTGGTGGCAGGCGATGTCTTTGACGCCAACACGGTGCACGAGCGGGTGGTGGCGCAAGCCTGCTCCCGGCTGGGTCGATTCCCGTGTCCCGTCTTTCTCCTTCCTGGCAACCACGACTGCTTGGACGGTCCGACATCGGTCTTTCGCACTCCAGCCTTCGTCCGGCAGCAGCCCGATCAGGTGCACGTCCTGGGCGACTTCGAACCGAGGTCTGTTGCCGAGGGGAAGGCCGTGTTGTTCCCGGCCCCCCTGCTCCGCCGGCGCTCCACCGGGGACACGACGAGCCACTTCAGCCGGGAGCTTGGTCGGGACAAGTTCTCCCAGGCCGTCCGCATCGGAGTCGCCCACGGAAGTGTGGTCGGGTTCGAAGGACAGGACGGCGAGGCCACAAACTCCATTGCGCCGGATCGTGCACAACAGGCCGAGCTGGACTACCTCGCCCTGGGGGACTGGCATGGAACCTTCCAGGTCGACGACCGCACCTGGTACTCCGGCACCCCGGAGCCCACCCATCACAAGGACAACGACCAGGGGAACCTCCTCTTCGTGGAGGTCGAGGCAACAGGCAGCCTTCCCCGCGTCGAACGTCTTCCCATCGCACGTACGACTTGGCTGCGCCACAGCGCTGAGCTCGCCTCGGACGAAGACATCGCGTCGATCGGACGTTGGTTCGACGCACTGGATCGCCCGGAGGACACCCTAGTGCGGCTCGAGCTCCGCGGACACCTCAGCCTTGAGGGGCAGACCCGGCTGGATGGCCTCCTTCAGCACCATGGGGCGCGGCTGCTCGACCTGCGACTGCGGGGACCGGGAACTGTGCTGGAGGCTACTGACGCCGAACTGGACCGTCTGGGTGGCCAGGGCTACCTCCGGGACGTAGTGCAGCGCCTGCGGTCGACCGTCCGCGCCGAAGGTGAAGACGCGGCGGTAGCGGCCGCTGCACTCCAACTGCTCCACCAGTTGCGCTCCGAGATGGACGACGGATGTTGATCCGGAGCCTGGAAGTGGAGTCGGTGGGACCGATCGCGGGGCCGATACGGCTGCCCTTGGGCACGGGACTCAACGTGATCTGCGGACCCAACGAAATCGGCAAGACAACCCTGGCTCGGGCCGCCTACACCGCCTTGACGAGCCCTTGCTGGTCCAATGATGTTGGCGTTCGCCGCTTGATGCCGCGCTCGGGCGGGCACCCCCGAGTCTGCGTCGAGTTCGACGTGGGCCTATTCTCTTGCCGACTGGAGAAGGTCTTTGGGGGGAAGCGCTCGCTGTCCCGCACCGACCTGCTCGTCGAGGACCCCGACGGCCATTCCACCCGGATGAGCGGAGACAAAGCCGAAGAACGCTTGGCGGAGCTGCTGGGCATGGGACCGCGACCCAACCGGGGCAAGAGTCGGGACTGGATGGGGCTCTGGCCCCTGCTGTGGGTGCAGCAGGGAGAGTCCAGCGCGGAGCCGTCCGGAGCGCTGGTGGGCCGGGGCCGCAACCAATTACGGAACCGTCTGGCCGCGCTGAGCGGCGAAGTCTTGGCCGGCGTCGATCAGGCGCCACTGCTCGGTGCGGTCCAGGCGGAGTTTCTTCGCTACTACAGCGCCGGAGGACGCGAACTCAGCCGCGCCGGCAGCCCTTTGCACGAGGCTCGCCTCGGTCACATGCGCAGGGTGGATGCCGTTGAGGCTCTCGAAGGAAAGCGCCGAGAACACGAAGAACTCATCGATACAATGAACCGAAGCCTCGACGAGCGGCTGCGCCTCCAAGATGAGCTGCCACACCTGGCTGACGAGGCTGCGGTTGCGGCCACGAACTGGGAGCAAGCGCAGCTCCAGGAAGCACGGTGTAAGGAGGCTGCAGCCCACCTTGCGGCGGAGGTGGCGGGCTGGGGCGAGTTCGGCCAATCCCGCGAGGGGCGGTTGGGTTTGCACGAGCGCCGAGAGAGCCTCCGCAAGACCAGAGTGGAGCTGGGCGTCCGCCTCGCCACCCTGTCCCAAGAGCTGTCGAAGACCGCAGCCGCCCGCGCCGAAGCGGAGGTGGCGGTGGAGGCAACGGAATCAACTGCTGCAGAACTTCGCCGCCGGCTTCGTGCTCTGAGGGCCCACCGGGACCTCGACCGCGACTCGCTCCGAGAGACCGAAGCCCGAAAGCGACTGGAGGAGTTGAATCGGGTCCTGGGGCGTCATGAATTACTTGGTGCAGAAGAGGAGTCTTCCGGCATTTCCGAGGCCGAGGCGACTCGAATCGAGAGCCTGCGTGAGGACCGGGACCGTACCCAAGCCATCGTTGAGGCGGCTGGCGGGCGCCTGGTCGTCCGGGCACTTGGGGCTCCCTTGCGGATCCGTCAGGGAAAGACCGAAACCACGCTTCAGCCCAACGCCCCCTGGGAGGGCTCCATCGCCGAAGGAGGGCATCTTCGGATCGGCGAAATAGCTGAGCTCGAGTGGACCCCGGGGAGCAGCTTGACCGAAGCGCGCGGCCGGCTCCAGGCAGCTGAGGAGGCCTTGGGCGACGCGCTGGCAGACATGAACTTGCCCGATCTCAAGGCCTTGCGCCTCCGGGCAGCCAAGAGCGTCGAACGACGCCACGACATCGACCGCCTGGCGGCCGAGAGCCGGATCCTTGCTCCGGAAGGCCGGGATGCCCTAGCCCAACAGTGCGCCGAACTCACAGCCGGGGTGGAGGCCGCCCGGGCTGTGGTGGCGGAGCACCCGGGCTACGAGGACTTGGGAGAGGGGGAAGCTGGCGTCGACCCGATTCGCTTGACGGAAGAGGCTTTGGACGCTGCTGTCGTCCGACTGGAAGGAGACCGTGGGCGGCGCACTGCCTTGGCAACGGACCAGGCGAGCAAGGAGACCGAGGCGGCGCAGATCGAGGTCCAAGTTCGGCGTGTCGACGAGGAGGCTGAGGCCACAATCTCCGCCCTCGACGCCCACCAGGACCGCTGGGGCTCCGACGAAGAGTTGCGCCGCCGGGGCGAAGCCCGTGAGGAAGCCCTGGAGGCGGCCCGCACCGCACACGAGGCGGCCCGGGAGGCCTGGGAGGCCGCCGAGCCCGAGGCACTGAGTCGGCGTTCCCTTCGAACGAAGAACGCGGCGAACGCAGCGCGCGACGAATCGCGGGCGCTCGAGGGCCGCCTCGGCGTGCTCTCTGGCCGACTCGAGTCCCAGGATCTTCTCGGCCTCCACGACCGCCTGGGAGAGGCCAAGCGGGAGCAACACGAGGCCGAAGACGTGCTGGCTCGCACCGAACTGCGAGCCCGCGCGGCAGAGGTATTGCATCGTTGCTTGAGCGAGGCCCAGGAGAAGGCGGTCCGTCGCTGGATAGGGCCCCTAGAAGCCGAGGTGGGACGCTTGCTGACTCGGGTCTTTCCCGAGGCCACAGTGCGCCTCGAAGAGGACTTCGGCGTGGCTACCCTGAGCCGTCCCGGCCAGGGAGGGGACCGCTTCGACGAACTGAGCGAGGGGGCGCGGGAGCAACTGGCCATCCTGGTCCGGCTCGCGATCGCCCGCCTCATGGCCGAAGAACAGGCGATCCCGATCCTTCTGGACGACAGCCTGCTGGCGACCGACGACGGACGCTTCGACCGGATGGCCGATGTCCTCGATGAGCTGGGTCGTTCCCTACAAATCGTGGTCCTGACCTGCCACCGCAGTCGAGTACGCAAGCTCGGGGCTCCGGCCGACCAGGTCCACGACCTCGAGGATCTCATCCGCGCGGGGTCTGGGGCCCTTGCATGAGCCTGGACGGGAACCCAGCCGAGTCGCTGGCCACCGCCGACCAAGGCCTCGCGCCGCGGGCCCGCCGACGGGAGGGAGCTTTCTACACCCCAGCGCCCTGGGCCGAAGAAGCGGTCCGGCGGATCGATGGCCTATTGGGTCCTGGCTGGGCCAAAGACACCCTGGTTTGGGATTGCGCCTGCGGCACCGGAAATTTGGTCCGTGGGCTCCCCCTTCCCCACCTCCTTCTCTCCACCTTGAAGCAGGGGGACGTCTCCGCCCTCAGTGCGGAGGGTATCGCCCCGGAAGCCACGTCTTTTGCTTGGAACTTCCTGGACGAGCCAGCCGACCCCTCGCTCTTACCGACCGAAGCCCGGCGAGCGCTCGAAGAGGCCGCAGATTCGGGCAAACGGCTCCTCTTTCTCATCAATCCGCCCTACGGCACGGCAGGGAACATGAAGAAAGGGGCCCGCAAGAAGACCAACATTGCCCGGTGGAGGGCCGGAGCCGAGATGCGGAGGCTGGGATTGGGGGGGCCAGCCCAACAGCTCTACGCGCAGTTCTTGTTCCGAATCGGCCAGTGGGGCGAGGTGCTCCCCTGGGATCGGCTGGCCGTTGGGGTCTTCTCCAAGCCAGCCTTCCTCTGCGCCCGGAGTTTTGCGGCATTCCGAGAGCACTGGTTGGATCGCTTCGTCTTGCGGGACGGCTTTCTGCTTCAAGCCAACGCATTTGCCCAGGTCCGAGGATCCTGGGGGGTGTCGTTCACGCTGTGGGAAAGTGGTCTGAGCGTCGAGCGCGAGAAGCACCGGCTCGACCTCTGCGTGAGCGGCGCGACTCACGGCATCGAAGTCATCAGCCAAAAGACCTTCCAAGCTCCCGGAGCGCGGGCCGCATCCCGGTGGATTCGGGAGCCTTTAGGACACATCAAGACAACGGATGGACCCCAGCTGAGCTCTGGCCTGAAGCTCCGCACCCAGGGGAGGGGCCGTGCGATCGAGGGAAGCCTCGGCTACTTCGTAAATGACTCAAACGATGTCTATCACAGCCCTACCACCGTTTGGCTGCAGTCCGCCGGTCCCAGCGCCTCCAACCACCTCGGCGGGATTTTCCTCCTCCCGCAGAACATCGAACGCTGCATCGCCCTGTTTGCCGCCCGAAAACTGGTTCGGCCCAATTGGATCAACGACAAAGACGAGTTCCTCGCCCCGAGCGACGCCACCTGCACCAGCACCGCCTACCGACAGTGGTCGGCCGACCTCCTGGTCTGGTCGTTGCTGCACTCGGCCAACCAGTGCGTCGGCTGGCGCGGGCTGCAGTACAAGGGCCATGCCTACGACCTCTACAACGCCCTGTTCTGGTGCCGGGCAGAGGACCTCGCGGCCCAAGCTTCGGCGACCCAATGGGGAGCCTTTCAGGAGGACCTCAGCCACCACCAGAATCACCGACCCTGGGCGGCTGAAGCCATCGAGCGATGTCCGCCAAGTGCCGACGCGGGAGACCTCCTCCAGCAAGCCACTGACCTGCTTCTAGCCAGCCTGCCCCAACGGAAGCTCTTCGCTGAGAAGAACCCTCAGCTCCACCTGCACTGCTGGGATGCGGGCTGGTACCAGCTAAAGCACCTCATTCAGTCGGCTTCGCCGAGGGAGTGGCGAGCCCTTCGGAGCGCACACCAGGGTTTGGGCAACCGCCTGCGGTCCGGGGTGTATCGCTTCGGCTTCCTCCCTCCGGAGCCAGGAACTCCGTTATGACGGCGCCCATCCTCGTCACTGGCGGAACGGGCTTCTTGGGCCGACACTTGGTCCCAGCGCTGCTCAGCGAGGGCCACACGGTTCGCATCCTCCATCGAAGGCCGGACCCTTGGGTGAAGGAGGTGGGCGCCGAATCAGTACAGGGCGACCTCCTGGACGGGGATGCCCTCCGACGTGCGGCCGAAGGCTGCTCCGAGGTGGTCCACCTCGCGGGCTGGGTTACCCGAGATCGCCGGAAGGCCGGAGCACTCCGGGAGCTGCATGTTGGTGGCGCACAACAGGTACTGGAGGTCTGCGGCGAACAGAATATTGGCCGCATTCTCTACGCATCGACCTCGGGCGCGTTGGCATGCAGCGAGGGGCCGGAGTCTCGGCCCACGGAGGACAATCCCCACCTCTGTCCCATCGTTCATAGCTGGCCCTACTACCAAACCAAGATTGAGGCGGAAGAATTGCTGCAGCGAGGGGCGCAAGAACGGAGCATTAAGCTCATCACCCTCAACCCCAGCTTGCTGCTGGGTCCCGGCGACCCCAAAGGAAACTCCGTGGTGGACGTCCAGCGAGTCTTGGACCGGAAGCTCCCCGCCCTTCCTACCGGGGGGCTCAATTTTGTGGACGTTCGGGACGTGGCCCAGGCCGCGCTTGCAGCCCGAAAGCGAGGTCGAGCGGGGGAGCGCTACTTGCTGGGAGGGGCCAACTGGTCCCTGCGTCGTTTTTTTCAACGAATCGGCGAACTTTCCGGGGTCCCAGTGCCTCCTTGGACCGCCCCCGATCGGTTGACGTGGCTCGCTGCCCGTGTGGTCGAACCGGCCGCCAGAAAGCTGGGAAAGAGGCCACCTTTGGATGTCGTTGGGGTCGAGATGAGCCAGGTGTTCTGGTACTTCGCATCGGCCAAGGCCGAGGCCGAACTTGGCTTCGTCGCACGGGATCCTGACGAGACCCTGACCGACACCATCGCCGATCTTCGCGGCTCCTTCGTCTAGGACAGACCCTCGACGCCGGAATCGGGCCCCTGATGGGACCCGCACGACCGGGGAGGACGAGCCCCCCCCGGTCGGTCCCTGCGCGGGACGGGCCTCAGAGGGTGCGCCTGCGGCGGCAGCGCAGAAGTCCCAGGAAGAGCA
>CAZQTQ010000013.1:0-10588 GCA_964596025.1 uncultured Rickettsiales bacterium | reverse complement strand
AGCAAGGCGCCGAGGATGGTGCGATGGTGCCGGTTCCCACCGGCCACAGACGCAGAGCAGCTGCAGCCTTCGCTGGGCTCCACAGGCTGCGCCAGAGCGGTGTCACAGTCATCCGTTCGCTCTGGATCGGTGTCGTCGCAGTCTTCCCCGACCGTCACTCCATCGGCGTCTTGGTCGTTGTCGTTGCCGTCGCAGTTCTGATCGACGCCGTCGTACCAGGTCTCCGCGGCTGATGGATGGATGGTGGCGTCGGCGTCGTCACAGTCCACGTCGCAGTCAGAATTGTCACCGTCCGCATCGAAGACATCGGTCGTGTCGGCGTTGCAGTCGTTGTCGATACTGTCGCCGCAGAGTTCCTCGGCTTCAGGATGAACCGCAGCGTCACTGTCATCGCAGTCGCCGTCCTCGGCCGCACAGGATGCGTCGTTGAATCCGTCGCCGTCTTCATCGGAGCAGGTGAAGACGAACTCGAAAGCTCCGATGTCCACCACTGCCGTGCTGTCGTTGTCTCCGTCGAGGACTCGATCCACCCCAGCATGGTCGCTGCTGTGGATGAAACTGTGGCTTCCTCCTGCGTCTACCGCAGGGGAGGTGGGGTCCAGACTGAAGTCTAGAGCCGAGGGAGAGACAAAGACCGGGTCGGCCTCAACCGAGCCGGCGTCCGCCTCGACCCCGTCGTAGTCTCCTCCTACGTTTTCCCAGACGAGGTTGTTCGCCACCGTGGCGCTGTCGCTCAGCACCTGAATGCCCGCGCCCGCGTTGGAAGCCACCAGGTTTGCGACCACAGTTGGCTCCGGACCGGTGTCACTGGGTGCGTTCAGTAAGAGACCGGCACCCCCGTTGTCCACGACCGTGTTGCCGGCAACCGTCACCGCAGCGACTACCTCCTGCGAGATGAAGTCGAGCAGACCACCTATGACCTCAATACCCGTGCTGAGGCTGTCCCGGATCAGGTTGCTCTCCAACGTGGCGCTTGCGTCGATGGTCTTGATCCCAATCTCACAACCGGCAAGGCTGTTGCCCGCGATCAGGGCGCCGTCGGTGCCATCGGCCTGAATGCAGGCCACCGTAGAGCTTTGCAGGTCATTTCCGATCACCTGGGCCCCGCTGGAGGAGACGAGGATTCCCGTCTCAAATCCGGCGAAGCTGTTGTTTTGAATCGTCGGTCGCCCGGTGCAGTTCAGCCCCGCTCCCGTCGTCCCAGTAAAGCTGTTGTCGTGGATTGAGGCGTCCGAACCCTGGAAGCAGAAAACGCCTGATTCGACGGTGTCGCTGAAGCTGTTTCCGTAGACCTCTGGCTCCGCGTCGTACTGCAGCTGGATCCCCACGGTGTTCGCGCTAAAGCTGTTGTCGTGAATCGAGCCGCCCGCGTAGTGGTAGAGGACCGTGCCGCCCTCCACCGTGGAGTTTCGGAGTTCCACGTTGCTCCGCCGATTGGTGAAGTCCCCCTGGAGGGTGAAGCCGTCGACTACGATTCCGTCGCCCAGGTCTTCGATGGTGATCGAGCCGGCGAGGACGGTACTAAGGGCACCATCTGTGCTGCCCAAGGTCACAGTCTCCCGAAGCACCAGGTCCTCGGTATAGGTCCCCGGCATCACGTCGATGGTGCTGCCCGCAGCAGCAACGGCCAAGGCCTCGCCGATCGTCGCGTAGGCGGTGCTGCCCGCCGCGTCGACGACGAAGGTCCCAACCGAGGCGACGTAGCCCGGAGTGGGCGCACCAGCCAACCAGTTCAGGGCCTCGTCGTTACCCCAGAGGCTCACGCGGTAGGCCGAACGTCCCTCGTCGGTCTCCAGCGGAATGAGATCGGTGTCGTCATCCGGAGTGCCGTAGGTGTCTGCCACCGTGGTGCTGTCGCTGCCCACCAAGGTGATGGCCTCGGCTTCCCCGAGCCCGTTCCCAATGGCTGCATCCGAGACGGTCACAACCAGCGTGCCCGTCGGGATTGCGTAGGGCATGGTCCCCGTAGCGTAATCGGTGTCCAAGACCAAAGCGGCAGCACCCCCCGCCAAGCTCAGGCTGTCCGTGGTCAAACCGGCCAGAGGGGAGACGGCGTTGACCGAGTCCCAAGTCACAAAGGTGTTCAGCTGGTCGTCGTCGTCGATCCCCCAGCCGCTGAGGTCGACGGCCACGGTACCCAGGTTCCAAAGCTCGACGTACTCGTCGGTGCTGTTCTGGCCGGACTCGGTGTTGGCCATCACCTCACTGATGACGACCTGAGCTTGGGCGGCAGGCAAGACAAAGAGGCCCGCCAGAAGACAGGGGAGCCAGGGGCTCCGAATCAGCGGGATCAGAGGGTTCAAGTGAATTCGATGCATGGTGTTCTCCACGGGTCGGATGCGGCGGAGTAACACGCATAGCGTCGAATGCCGCGGCTTTTGTTTCAAAGAATTGTCCGTACTTGCCCCCGCTCCCGTTCGCCGACTAGCTAGCGCATAATGAGGTCAGACCCAGTCGGTAGTGGGGAGGACTTCTGTGGCCAGTCGGTTGATATCCGGTATCGGCATAACCGAAATGGCACAACTGCCGGCAGCGGGGGAGACCATTGCTGAATTGCTGGACTCCACCGATCTAGCCAAGGACTTTGTGTGGCAGGAGCTGCTCCTGATTTCCAAGTACATGGTCCTTCTCTCCGCGACCCCCGGTGTCGTAATCGTCGCGGAACACGCTCAGGAGTCCTTCCTTTGCGTCCTCGCACGGGGGAGCGCCTTGGTCTACAAAGAAGACTCCAAAGGAGCGCAGCGCCGCCTAGCCACGATGCGGCCGGGGCGGGTCTTCGGCGAGATGGCGCTGATTGATGGTTGGCCTCGTTCGGCGTCGGTCGTTGCCGAGTCGGACAGCCGCATCGCGGTCCTGACCAAAGGCCAGATGGAAAAGCTGAACCAAGACCTCCCGGAACTCGGCCTGAAGTTCGTCTGGCGCATCGCAGAGACCGTGGTCGCGCGCCTCCGGCGAACCTCCGGAGCGCTGGTCGATTACATGGGCTCCGACAAGCCCGAGAAGAGTTGATTGCCTTCCGATTTCCCCCTGGAGGCGGGATCTTCCGCGCAATTGGGGTGGACGCTGTGGCGTGACCGGCCCTACCCATGATGCAGAGGCGCTCAGCATGGAGAGCGGTCCCAGGTCCTCATCTATCGGGGGCCGCTCTCCCATGCTCGTCCTCAAGCGGGAGCACCCGCATACTGCAACACGCGGTCTCATCGAGCGGCTGCTAGACTAAGAGTGCTCAGATGACGCCATCCGATGGCCCTGGCACGTGAGGAGTGGGAGATGAGTCCACCTGTTCGACGCTTTCTGCCCGTCCTGCTGATTCTGGTCCTGGTGGGCGGGGGCATCCTGTTCAGCCAGAGCCATAGCCTGAAAGCTTCCGCTGACGGCGCAGGATGCGGCAATTTTGAGGACCTCATCGAGATGGAGAGCGCCTACAACGAAGCGCGCTACCTCCCGATCCAGGTCATTGCCGTCATGGGCGTTGGGCTCGGGCTGGGCTTCCAGTACAGCGCGATGACTGGCGACGTCCTCGCCGCCGACCTGAACGAGACGGCCTACCAGAGTCCTGACTGCTCGGTGGCTTCGGTGGTCGAGAAGGTGACTCCCACGGGCTCTGGTGAGGTCAAGTTCGACCTCAACAACTGCGAATCCCAGTCCGGCCTTGTGACCATCTCCCAGGGCGCCACGACCTTGCCCGACCTTCCCGACACCCTGGGCGGCATCGAGTTGCCCGATCCTGCGGACATCCCCACCGATCCCAGCGAGATCGACCCCGACAATCTTCCGACTGAGGTTCCCGAGAATCCCGAAGACCTCGAGCAGCTTCAAGAGGACCTCTCGGAACTCACTGAAGAGGAGCTTCAGGAGTTCACGGAGTCCCTGCTGAGCGGCACGGCGACCAACTCGGCGGGCATCCTGTTCGACTCCTTCAAGAATGGCCTGCTCGAAGTCGACGGCGGCCTCGTGCTGGGCCTTGAGATCGGCCTCGACAACGCCGACCCGGATGCGGTCGACAACAGCCAACTCAGCGCCCAAGCGAACTCGGGCACACTCCAGACCCAGTTGCGGGCGTCCCTGCTCGACTACGAGGGCGTAGCGGAGTTCAGTGGCCCCTGGTCCCTGGATGCCGATGCAGGAACCACGACCCTCAACCTCACGGGAGGCTTCCTATCCATCAACAAGGTGACCTGGGCCATGGAGATCGAAGACCTCGTAATCGGCGGCGATTGCCTTGGAGGGAAGTCAGGCTCCATCAACGCCACCTACACAGGCCCCGCCGGAACCGTGGCGATGACCGCCGAGTTTAATGGCTCCTGTGATGGGTGTGTGCCCATCACCATCGATGGGCAGTCGGCTGGAGAGTCCTGCCTGCCGGAGATCCCCGGCGTCGATATCGGCGCGGCCCTCGGGGGAGGCTGAGGCCCCCAAGACCGAGAACGCCCGAAGCCTCGAAAGCCTGCGCCCAGCGTGGGCTTTCATTCTTGGGTATCTTCTGACACGTGTTTGCCCCCTGGGTCCTCGTTGTTCTTGCGCTCCTGCCCTGCGGCATCCTGCTGGCCTACTACCTCAAGCAGGCCAAGGAGGCGCCGGAGCCGTGGACTCGCGTTGCCTTGGCCGGTCTGGCCGGAGCCGCCGCGATCGGGATCGCCATTCCCTTCCAACAGACCCTGGAGAGCTGGACGAACAACCACCTCATCCACGCATTTCTGGGCTATGCCCTTGGGGAAGAGGCCCTCAAGCTCTGCGCAGCGTTGGTAGCCGCCCCCGCGGTCCGCCGTTGGGATCGCATGTCGTCGGGCCTGGTCTACGGTGTTGCCGCCGCCCTGGGCTTCGCCGCCCTGGAGAACCTGCTCTACGTGTTCAGCTTCGGCAGCGGCACTGCTGTCATCCGAGCCGTTACCGCCGTTCCCGGCCACGCCCTCCACAGCGCATTGGTCGGGGTGCAGCTCGGGAAGCTCCACCGCATTCCCACTCGAGCGGGGCGAATCAAGGCGCTCGTCGTCGGCCTCGGGCTTGCCGTCTTCGCTCACGGCCTCTACGACATCCTCCTCATGGGGGAGGGGGAGGGGCGGCTTGGCGTGGTTCCACTCTTGGCGCTCGAGGCCTTTGTGGTCCGCAGTCTCTTCCAGCGAGCCCGTGAAGAGGACCTGGGCCAGGCTTTCGAGCTTCTGCGCAAGGTCCCCGTCCTCGAGGACGCTCCGGCTGCAACCATTCGACTCTTGGTGCAGCGGGGAATTCGCCGAGCCGTCCGCCACGGCCGCCGGGTGGTCAAGGCCGGTGCCCCCGGCGACGCACTCTTCCTCATCATGCAGGGCAAGCTGGTACTCGCACGCGACTCCCTCCACGGGACGGCCGAGGTCGTCACTCTCCAGTCTGGCGATTTCTTTGGCGAGATGGCGCTCGTCACCGGTTCGCCCTACCACGCTGATGTGACTGCAGCTTCCGATTGTCTACTCCTCCGCATCCCCCGCTTGGCCCTGTTCGAGGCGGTCCAAGAGAATCGGGAGCTCGCGTCCGCGCTGGTTCGAACCGCAGCGCGCCGGGAGAGCGAGCGGGAGTCCTTGCCCGATACCGGTCAATTCCAAGCCGTGGCCTTGGACGTTCTCTCGAGCGAGGAAGAGATGTTCGCCAACATGGGCACAGGGGCCCGGCTCCGCCAGATTGAGATCCTCCAGACCCTGCCGGCATCCCAAGTTGACTCCCTGGCTGATGCCTGCCTGGAGGTGAAGCGGGGCGCCGGAAGTACCCTGGTTCGGCAGGGTGGCGAGGGCGGAGGAATGTGGATCATTGTCACCGGGGAGGTGGAGATCCTCCGCAACGGCAAGGTTGTGGCCCACCTGAGCGACGGCGACTTCTTTGGTGAGGTCAACCTGCTCACGGGGTGGACCTCCACTGCCACCGTCCGGGCCAGCACCCCCATTGAAGCCGTCCTGTTGCGCTGGCAGGACCTGAGTCCGATCGTCGGCCTCTACCCAGAAGTGGGTTGGGGGCTCCTGCATGCTCTAATTCACCGGATTCAAGAACTGAGGGAGCGGGGACTGGCGCCCAGTGCCCCGACCCAACAGGGCCTGATCACCTCGCTTCTCGAGAAACTCGTGAGCGCGCTCGGCATCGGCCGCCCGCCTCCCACCGGCAAACGGGCGAAGCGGTTGGCCACGGCCTACCCGGATCTACATATCATGCCGGCCGCGGTCGCCGAGTCCATCGCAGCTGCCTGCACGAAGGACTGCAAGCTGGGCGCTGGGCTCTGGCTGGACTCCGAGGGGGGGCTCAAGGGACTGTCGCGGCTCCTCGAGGACGCCGGAACCCAGCTCGCCCCGATACCCGCCCCCGAGGGAGTCGAGAAGGCCTGGTTCCTGCCCAAGCAGGGAGCGGCACAAGCCATCTCCCAGGCCCCGGATGCACTGCGTTTTCTGGCCCGTCTGGCGGTTCGGGGCGAACGCTAAGGTCAATGGGGCAGGTCAAGGGAACTGTAGCTCCACCGGAGAACCTCGACGCCCTCCTCAGTCGGGCCCAGCGGCTTGCTGGGCGGAGCCTGGGCTGGTTGGGGGAGCAACGCGGCGACCGCGTGCCAAGCGACATCCGCAGAGCCAAGGGCTGGGCAGGGGGCCTCCTAGAGCGCAGTCTCGGT
Organism: uncultured Rickettsiales bacterium; assembly: GCA_964596025.1. GTDB lineage: Bacteria > Myxococcota_A > UBA796 > UBA9615 > UBA9615 > CAZQTQ01. Next base: position 3,966 of record CAZQTQ010000013.1, on the reverse strand, counting down.
GCCTCCGCTGGGTCCAGGGCCGTCCCCGACTTTCCCCGGCTAGGCGTGGAGCTAAAGTCCCTTCCAGTGGACCGAAGCGGCCGGGTTCTCGAGTCGACTTACGTCTGCACTGCGCCACTGGACGGCAGCCTGGCCGGTCCTTGGGAAGACTCTTGGGTCCGGGCCAAGCTGGGTCGTGTGCTGTGGATGCCCGTCGTGGGCGATCCCACCGAACCCCTCCACCACCGGCAGATCGGCACCCCCTTGTTCTGGGAGCCCTCAGATACAGACGAGGGCCTTCTCCGCAGGGACTGGGAGGAACTCACTGAGCTGCTCACCCAGGGTCAATTCGAGACCCTCAACGCTCGCCTGGGTCATGTGCTGCAGTTGCGCCCAAAGGGGGCCAACAGTGGGACTACAACCTCGGCTGTCGACGCTTCGGGTAAGTGGATCGACACCGGGGCCAGGGGCTTCTACCTCCGAAGGGGCTTTACCCAGGGATTGTTGGACAGGGCCTTAGGACTCAGTCGACCCCGTCCGAGGTCCGAGGTCCGATAAGCCACTTGGCACGCGCCGTCGCCACAACGTCACCGGACTGGTCTCTTAGCTCAGCGACCGCGATGTACTCGGTCCGGACACTGGTAGACGGCACATCGCAGGTACATTCCGCTGTGAGGAGGCCGCGCGCCTTCTTGTGGTAGTCCATCGAGAGTCCGGTCAAGATGCCCCGGGCATCCGCAGGCAAGCCCGCCAACATCGCCAGACCCGTCGTGACCTCGCCGAGGTTCAACAGCGCGATCGCGTGCACACTTCGCAGGTGGTTGCGCACCTTCTTGCGATCCCGGAGGGTCACGCGAGCGTAGCCAGGGCGCAGGTCCTCAACGCGGGCGCCAATCGTGCCGGTATACGGCGCCATCCGTCCCATTGCGAAGCTGAACAACTGCTTTCCACCCGGCATTTGGGACAGTCGATCCCACTGCGCTCGGACCCGTTCACCGATGGACTGAGGGCTGGCCATTTTTGGGAAACCTCCGTGGTCTCGATTCGCGAGGTCGTGCATTATAGGGCGTCCGGCGGGCACAGCCATTTGGGCCCCTCCGAGGAGGGGAACCCGATGGCAAGCGCCGCTTTCCAAGCCCCCGTTGTAGTTCAAGCCCCGTTTCCCAAGTTCACGTTGCAGCTCACGAGCCACCCAGCCCCCAGGAGAGTCCGCCATGGTCCCCAGTCCCTCTCGTCGATTCCTCAGCATCGCCCTGTCCCTGCCGCTTCTCGTCGCCACCGGCTGCGAGACTGCGGATGTCAGCGCAATGCAAGCCCAAGTAACCGCTTTGGAAGCGACAGTCGCTGCGCTCCAGGAACAGGTCACCACTCTGGAGAGCAACAGCGGTTCCGATGGAAGCGGTGCAGCCAGCGCGGAGGACGTGGCCGCCAACACGACGGCGCTCGCGAGCTTGCAGACGGCGGTCGACACCCTGAACGCGGCGGTCGACACCCTGAACACGACGGCTGCCACCCTCTCGACGGATGGGGCAACCTTGGCCACGACCGTTGGCAGCAACACGACGCGCATCGAGACCCTGGAAACAGCCCAAACCACCCTCTTGACGGACGTCGGATCACTTGAGGACGACATCGACGATCTCGATTCGGTGACCGAGGTCTTGGACTACATCGCCTTCGACGCCACCGAGGTGGAAGTCGTCTTCTCCGGCGTGAACCTCCGAATCGAGAACGGCGAGGGAACCACGGAAAGCGACAACGGCCTCGGCAACCTCTACTTTGGCTACAACGAGACCAACAACATCATCGGAGACATCGTCCGCAGCGCGTCGCACTCCATTGTCATGGGCCCGGACAACCAGTGGGGTGAGGCCTCGACCACCGACTACGGCCTGGTCGTTATGGGCGAACAGAACACCGCAATGGGCACCTACTCGAAGGTCCTTGGTGGCACAGGAAACCTCGCGGATGGCGAGCACGCAATGGTGGCGAACGGCGAGAACAACTCTGCCTCCGGGGCGAAGTCCATGATCTTCAGCGGGACCGACAACGTCGCCCTAGGAACCTTTGCCATGGTGGCAACGGGATCCCAGAACACCACGGCTGGCCCATTTGCCTATGTGGCCAGTGGGAGTGAGAACAGCGCCCTTGGCTCCTTCGCCAGCGTCTTGAGTGGCGAGCAGAACCTGGCCAACGCCAACTATGCCAGCATAATCAGCGGCATGGCGAATACAGCCTCAGGACCCCATACGAGCCTCTTGGGAGGTCAGGACAACTTGGCGAGTTCGGTCTTTGCCGTTTCCCTGGGAGGCAAGGAAAACACGGCCTCTGCGGCTTACGCACTCAGCGCGGGGGGGAGTGAGAACAACCTCAGCGGCGACTCCCAGGGCGCGGTCTCCATCGGCGGCAGCCTCAACACCGTCACCAACGGCAACTACAACGTCTCCCTCGGCGGACAGGGCAACGAGGTCACTGGCTCCGAGGCGGTCTCGCTGGGTGGGTTCAACAACATACTTAGTGGTGAGCAGGCGGTAAGTACGGGTGGCTCGGGCAACACCGTATCGGACTCGCTCGTCGTCTTCGTCCCCTAGAGCTTCGACAACTGAGCCTACGGAGCCTCGCAGACAAAGCCGATCTTGGGGCCACTGTCGTCGTTCCAGCCACCGCCGTCGCCAAAGCGAAGCAGCGTAGTGTAGTTCGAGTTGGTGCCGCCGTTGGGCTCCCCACTTTGGAAGTTGGTGTAGGTCACGGCGTCACCGCTCAGCCACTCCCAAGTGCCCTCTGTGTTCGCATCGGAGAGTCCGATGTACCAGTGATGCTGGTCGCTGCCAGTGGAGTCCGGGCAACTGTCGATGCCGCAGGCCGTCGTCACGAGGTACGCATTCTCGTCGGCGTCGGCGATCGTCACCGGCAACCAGCCAATCTCGCCGCACTGATCGACCAGGTTCTCCGGGAAGACCAGGATGTTGCAGAAGTAGTAGGACGCGCTGCTGCTGCTGGCCGCAGTGCAGTTGTAGTCCAAGGCCCAAGCCTCTTCTTCGATGTCGCAGCTGGAATTCGTGCTGGTGGCCCCCCCGGTGAGAACCCCGTTGAGGCTGTTCCCCGAGGAGTCCCAGAGCACCCCCCCGGCAACGTCGTTGGCGTGCCACAGACCCTGCGTTGCGGCGTCCGTGGCCACAAAGGTCTCCGGTGTGAAACCAGCGGAGTAGCGGGCGGACGAGGAAAGCCGGAGCTCATCTACAACCCCACTAAAGTCGTAGTCGGTGTCGGAGTGGCTGATCTGCGCGCCGGCTGCGGATGCATCGGCCACCGCTGCGGTGGTGGTGTCGGTCGTTTCTTCCACCCCATCGATAAACAGACGGACGCTACCGTTGTCGTAGACGCCAGCCACGTGATGCCACTGCCCGCTCGTCACCGCCGTCGTGGTGCGCCAACACGTGTTGGGCCCCACGCGAAGGTAGAGTTGCCCGGCTGAACGGCCGGTGCAGGTGGCACCGTCCACCCCACCGAAGATCCCCAGAGCTAGCGAGTCGAAACCGAAGCTTCCGCTGCTGTAGATGTGCTGCCATTCATCGCCGCTTCCATCCCATCGAATCCAGGCCTCGATTGTGTGCTGATCGCCGTAGGCAAAAGCAGTCGACGCGGGCAGAGTCGCGACTCCGGGGTTGGACTCAAGACTGAGGGCTGTGCATCCATCCACCGACACGGTTGCCGATGCGGGGCTCCCCGGATCGTAGCTGTCGTTGGGGGTAACCTCGCAGGTCCAGTCCGCCCCTGAAACGATCTCACTGCCGGGCAGGGTGGAGGCGGTGTTCGCGGTCGCGGCCTCATCCTCGTACCAGAGGTAGCTGTAGGTGACGGTGTCCCCGTCCGCATCGCTTGCCGTCGCCGTGGTGTCGACAGTGCAGCTCAGGGCCTCGCTGAGCTGGGGAAGGGCTGGAAGGAGGCTGATCACAGGGGTCGGCGGAGGCGTGTTCGCTACTACGA
>CAZQTQ010000012.1:19913-23123 GCA_964596025.1 uncultured Rickettsiales bacterium | reverse complement strand
GCCCCGCGCCTTCAGAGAGGCGAGGTTCGGCAGGCTTCCATCGGCTGTCCAGGCCTCGACGAGCTCCGGCGTGGCCCCGTCCCAGCCGATGACAAGCAGCGGGCGCGCCGGACGCTCAGGATGGGCCGGCTTCACCGGACTTGCTCCGCCCTCTGGCTCGGCGGCCGAGGCCGCTCGAGAACGCCTTGCAGATCACCGAGAAGCTGCGTCCCCACCGGTCCCAGGGCCCTCCCCCTCCCCAGATCGTGCCGCTCGCCCGGGTCCTCCCGGAGGCTGTACAGCGAGGTACTGGCCCTCCGCACCGCCCAAGGCAGGGCTATCTCGGTCATGAGCTTCCAGTCTTCAGTACGTACCCCGGCGTGACCCGGACCAGCAAAGAAGAGGCGGCGCGGGCCTAGATTCGGCACCCAGCCGTGCACCAGCCCCTCGAGCGAACGACCCAAACGTCGCTCCTGCTCGACCGCCCGTTCTCGGTCGCTCCGAAGATCGAGGAAGTCGAAGAGGGTCGGACGAACGTCGATGTCTCCAACGAGCTGCGGATAGCTCCCCGCCGGCAGCCCCCGACCAGCACGAAGTCCGATGAAGAAGGGCACCCGCAGGTGAGGATCGTAGGGGCGCAGCGGATCGGCGGGATGCTCTCCCAGCTCCATGCCCGAGGCCCCGAACAGCACGAGGAGCTGAGGACGGGCCTCCGAACGAGTCACCTGCGCAACACGGGAGAGGAGCCCGCTAAGCCGGGCCACCACCTCGCGGTAGCGGTGCCGCAGCGCATCAGCGTCGGTGGAGTCCCCGTGCAGAGGACGGCCCGCCTGGGCGAGGTGAACCAAGACGAATCGGGGTCTGGCCACTCCGAGGTCGGCCCACTTCTCGCCCACGGGTCCCGGCAACTGCGCCGCATCCGCCTCCACGAGCTGGGCCCCAAACGACGCACCAACCCGGTCAGCAAGCGCTGAGGAGTCGGTGGCCAACAGGGTGCTGTAGCCGGCCTCCTCGAGCGCCACAACCAACGACCGGGGCGCTAGGGAGGCCTCGAGGTTAAGTACCAGGTCCCCGGAAAGCAGGGACAGCGCCGAACGCAGGGGGTCGTCGGACGAAGCGAAGGCCTGATCGAAGAGGAGCGTCTGATCGGCACTCAGCCCCAACTCCACCGGCAGGCCGGCAACTCCCGGCGCATCGGCCCGCAGCCCGCCCGGGTGCAGAAGGACGATGTCCGGCCGCAACGGGACGCGTGAGCTGTCCGCCCGTCGCCACTCGGCCCGCAGCCCGAGGAGGAGAGCCAAGACGATGCCGAGGGCAAGAAAGGCGCGCTTCTCCCCAGGAGAGAAGCCCCCGCCCACGCCACCACTCGATGAAGAAGCCTGTAGCACTGCAAGGAAACGGTAGCATTGGCAGGTGAGCACCGAGCCCGAACTCTGTCTCCGTCTCTCTCAAGGTGTCGCCGACGATGAGCCGACACCGCCCCTGTGTGCTGCACTCAGCGCCTTCTTGCGCCGCGGCTCCTGGAAGGTCCAGGTCGTCGATCCGCGGGGCCGAAAGCCCCACTGGGCCGGCCCCGGACCGCTGTGGGTGCACCTGGAAGGCGGCATCCCCAAGGCCCGGGTCGACGAGGCGGTGCGGGCCTGGGAAATGCAGCCGGAGCTCCCCTTGCGCTTTTTCGGGCCCGGGCTGGCCGATCCGGATGCCTCGGCAGACCTGCAGAAGCGCTTCGGTAAAGAATGCTGCGTCCTCGGCAACCCCGAGGAGGCCTTTGGCCCCCTCGACGAGCTGGACGACCTTCCCATCGCCACCTACGACGGCTTCGGACCGGGACCCACTGGCCTCTTCCGCGTGCTCGCCGGCCGCGGCGACAGAGCCCGCTCCGTGGGGCACTTCCTTCGCGAACTCGTCTACCTCGTGGAGTCCTTCCAGGCGGGCCACCTCGTCTTCGACGACGCCGATCTCAGCCAGTACGGCTCTTGGCTGAGTTCCTTCGAAAGCAAGGTCTGCCACCTCCCTTGGCGCCTCACTTGGGAAGGACTGTGGAGCGGAGAACGTGTCTTTGGATCGAGCCGGAACACAGTCGACGAAGCGGACTTCCCGCGCATGGCTTAAGCTAGGGATGTGGAGTTTTCCGTTCCGAAGCTTCCAGCGGTCCCACCTCGACTTCAGATCGAGCTAACGAACCGTTGTTCGTTGGGTTGCGCCTCCTGTGCGCGGCACAGCTGGGATCCGGAACGCAATGCCGACGGGACGATGGCTGCCGAGACGCTGGCCCTCACCCGTCCTTTGATGGAGGTGGCGACGGAGGTCATTCTCGGGGGCTATGGCGATCCGACTGAGTCTCCACTCCTCCTCGATGCCCTGGTCCAAGCGAAGGAGGCGGGCTGCTCGGTGCGGGTGATCAGCGGGGGCGCAAAGTTGTCTCCAAAGACCATCGTGGAGATGGCGGAGGCAGGGCTGGACCGACTGGTGCTGTCGATGGACGGTGCCCGGGACAAGACGCTGCGAGCCCTTCGAGGGGTACCGCGCCGGGCCTGGCTAAAGTGGATTCGGGCCGCTCGGGCCCAGGCAGAGGGCTTGGGCGGCCACCGCCCCCTCATCCAGCTCAATTTTGTGGCCCAGTGGGCCAACGTCCACGAGCTCCCAGAGCTGGTCTCCCTCTGCGCCCGCGAGGGCGTGGCCGGCATCCACGCCTTCCACCTCAAGGCCTACTCATTCGACCTCGCAAATCGGTGCTTGCTCAGCGAGCCGCAGCGGGCCGTCCCCTTCTTCGACGAGGCCCAAAGAAGGGCCGCTGACCTCGGAGTTTTCTTGCACCTTCCGCCCCTCAGCCAAGAGCCAAGCTCCTGCATCCAACCATTCGAGACCCTCTTTGTACGCCACGACGGCACCGTTCGAGGGTGCTGCTCGGGGCTGTTCGAACCAGCGGTCTTTGGGCTGGAGGCCGGCCGGCTAGAGGAAGGGGTCGCGCAGCTGTGGAGGGCCCCCGCCCTGGAGCAGTTCCGAAAGGCCACGGCCTCCGGACGAGAGAGTGCCTTTCCAACGCCGTGTCGCAGCTGCGCCTTCCGCAAGCCAACGCTCGCCGCCCACCTTCGCCCCCTGAGCCCCCTGCCCGTCCTGTCCGAGGCAGTGGCTCATGCCTGAGGCCACAGCGGCTCCCCCCACCAGGACCGGCCGACTCCGACTCTTGGCTCACCTCACCTGGTGGGACCTTGTGGCTCAGTATTTCGG
>CAZQTQ010000012.1:0-19903 GCA_964596025.1 uncultured Rickettsiales bacterium | reverse complement strand
TCATGCCCCTTGTCGTAATCGGGGTGTACCTCGCCGTCTTCGAGCTGAGTCCGCACTTCCGCTTTGGTGGCTACGAGACCGTCGGCGGCTACGGGATAAATCTGGTGGCGGGACTGATTCCGTGGTTGCTCTTCCAGGAGGCGGTCACCCGAGCCGCCAACGCCTTTGTTGACCAGCGACACCTCTTGACCCAAGTCCCCCTGCCGCCCGCCCTCTTCCCCTTGGCCAGCGTCGGGTCGGCCCTGCTGCGGCACCTCTTCGCAGGCCTTGCGTTCGCAGTCATTCTCTTTGCCTCGGGGATCCTGCCCACCCCGCTTTGGGTCCTCCTTCTCGCGCCGCTCGCGGTCTTGCTCCTGCTCTCGGCCAGCCTCGCGGTCCTAGTCGCCTGCGCAACGACCCTGCATCGGGACACTCAGCCCGCAGTCATCGCGATCATGCTTCCCCTCTTCTTCACCACCCCCATCATCTACCCTCCCCACATCGTGCCTTCTGCGGTGCGCGTACTCATGGATCTCAACCCCTTGACCCCAATAGTCGCCGCCTACCGGGACCTGCTCGTGACAGGACGTATGCCCTTGTGGGGGGACCTGCTCTGGGCGGCGGCCGTGGCCGGCGTCTTTGCCGGTATGGCGGCCCTATTGGTGCGCCGGGTCGGCCCCGAGCTGGCGGAGCGTCTGTAGATGGCCGCATCCAGGGGCTTGCAGGTCCACAACCTGTGGAAGCGCTTCCGGCTCCGCCGTGAGCCCAAGGGCGGCTTTCGCCGGCGGCTGGGCGAACAAGCGGAGGAGATCTGGGCTCTCAAGGGCCTGAACTTCCAGGTGCCGGCCGGCGGGGCCCTGGGCGTGATCGGGGCCAACGGCTCGGGCAAGACCACCCTCTTGCAGATCGTGGCCGGAGTGATGCGGGCGACCCAGGGCGAGGTCCACACCCCCGACCGCGTGGTCGCCATCCTGAACCCCACCGCCGGCTTCCACCCCGACCTAACGGGCCGAGCCAACATCCGCATGCTGGGCACACTGCATGGATTCGGACGAAAGGCCTTGGACGCCAAGACCGAGGCCATCGTCGACTTTGCGGGCCTGGACGCCTACATCGACCAACCGCTGCGGACCTACTCCGCCGGCATGATGATTCGACTTGGCTTCTCGACCGTAAGCCACCTCGAGCCCGAGCTGCTCATCGTGGACGAAGTTCTCTCAGCCGGTGATTTGGCATTCCAACGCCGTTCGGCAGGGCGGGCTCGGGACCTCCGGGCCCAGGGCACGACACTCCTGGTCTCCACCCACGCCCTCGGCGACCTCGCAACCCTCTGTGACCGCCTCCTGCTCCTAGAGAACGGCGAGGTGCGGGCCGAGGGCTCGGCCGATGAGGTTGTGGCCTCCTACCTCCAGCGGGTCGAGGCCCAAGGAGGCCGCATCGAGAAGGGAGCGGCCGCCGTCGCCGGCCTCCGCCCCACCTCCCCCAGTCACTCCATCCACATCACAGAGGTCCGCGTCAACGGCCAGCTCGCTGGCGATGCCATCGAAGTTCAAGCCGGCGAGCCCTTGACCCTGGAGGTGGACTACGCCTGCGAAGAAGCGGTCGACGACGCTGTCTTCCGGCTCCAGTTCTTCCGCAACGACGGGCTCTTTGTTCACGGCAACAACACGGTTCGAGCCGGGCTGGACCTCGGCACCCTCGACGGGAAAGGCACAGCTCGCCTGCACTATGAGAGCTTTGGGCTTCTGGCCGGAGACTATTACCTCAGCGCGGGAATCTGGCCCGACGAGTACCGCTCGTATACGACAGGCGAAGCTTACGACCACCAACCGAGCGCCGGCATAGTTCGGGTACTCGCGCCGCGCTCGCTGGGCGGTGGAGTGGCGGGCTTTCCATCCAAGTGGTCGGTCGAGCGACGACCTGCACCAGCAGTCACAGCTCCCCGGACTGCCAGCGGGGGCACGACCGAAGGAGGGGCCGGATGAAGCGGCGCATCGCAGTCATCAGCTCCTGCCCGCCCCCCCTACCCGGCCACCCCGCGACCGGAGGCGGACTGAGGACCTGGCAGCTCGTAGAGACCCTGAAGGAGGCCGGGCACGCCGTACACCTCCTGATCGAGGCCGAGGCACTCCCAGACGACGCCCCCAAAGCCCTGCGGAAACAGGCTTTTGTTCGGGAGGAGCTTGCGGCCCAGCTCGATGCGCTGCGGCCCTCGGTCGTTGTCGTCGAGCAGTGGGCTCTGGCCGCTCACCTAGGCTCGGTCGAACGTCCGTGCGTCATCGACCTGCACGGCTCTTTGATCTTGGAAAACGTCTACCGGCGCGGTGAACTGGACCTGGTCTTGGACGCCGGCACCAAGATCGATGCCCTGCGGCGGGCCGACCTCCTACTGGTCCCCGCCGAGGCCCAGCGCCACCACTTCGCGGCCTGGGCCACCCTGGCCGGCTTCGATCCCCGGGAACTCCCCATTGCCGTTCTTCCTCTGGCCTGGCCCGGAGAGGCGACAAGACCGCGGCGCAACAAGAAGCCACCCCTGCGGATGGTCTACGGGGGCGCCCGCTGGCCGTGGATCGACTCCCTGGAAGCGCTGGGTTGTGCTGCCGACGTCGTCGAGTCGCTGCCCGATGCTCGCCTCGATCTCTTCACCTACGACCCACCCCGCCACGGCCTACCGGTGGACGAGGACCTGGGCACCTGGACGGAGGTAGACGCCGTACTGGCCGGCCGGGAGGCCCAGGGAATCACCTGCCATGGCCGCACCGAGCATGCGGCCTTCGCCAACTTCCTAGCCACCACCGCCACCGTGGCTCTCGACCTCTGGGTCCCCAACGCCGAGCGCATGCTGGCGGCAACAACACGGACAGTGGAGTACCTGGGTTGCGGCTTGCCCGTCATCACCGTAGAGGGCTCCGCCTGGGGCGAAGTCTTGCTCGCCAGTGGGGCCGGCTGGACCGTGCCGGCCGGCAACACCTTGGCCTTAGAGGCGCTGCTGCGCGAGCTAAGCGACCATCCCGAGCGCATCACAGAGGCCTCGGCCGCCGCTCGAAAACGCATCACGGAACGGCACAGCTTGGAGGCGGCAGGGGTGCGGCTCGTGGCCTTTTGCAAGAAACCCAGCCGGGCACCCAGGGCGCCTGGGAGCCTGGTGGACACCCTGCTGCGCCTCCGGCGGACGCAGGTGGACGAGGAGTTGCAGTCCCTCAAGAAGGCGCATCAAGACGAACACGAGGCGCTAGTAGCCCGCCACCTGGACAGCCTGACCCAGGAGCAGAAGCGCAGCCGAACGGAGGTCGAGGCCCTGGTGGAGCAGCACCGCGTCGAAGTCGACACCCTCCGCGAAGCCCACCGCAAGGACACCGACCGAATCGTGGCCGAACACCAGGAGCAGAGTGCTCAGGCGCTCCGGGAGCAGACCGAGATCTTGACGGACCGCGATCTACAGCACAGCGAGGCGGTCGCTTTGCTCTCGGCCCGGCATCGCTCCGAAATAGAAGCCTTGGCCGATGCGAACCGCATCGAACGTTCCGAGGCGGAGGCGCAGGGGCGGGAGACACTCCAAGCGCAGCGAAAGGAGCTGCAAACCGAGCTGGAGACGCAGAGCAAGAACCACAAGGGCGAGCGCAAGCAGGCCGAAAGCGAGCAACGCAAGACGACTGAGGTCCTGGTAGACCGACACAGGCACGAGGTCGAAGAACTCGTTTCGGAGTGGCAGCAACGAGCCAAGTCCATCCAGAGCAGCCTCGACCGCGAGCGGATACGGAACAAAGAAGAGAAGGCCCGCATTGAGGTCGACCTCCAGCAGAGGATCAGCGCCCGAGAGCTGGAACTGCGCACCGAAATGGAACGGCGCGAGGCAGAACTCTTGGCAGCCTTGGAAGAGGCAACTGCCGGAGTGGTCCACAAGATTCGCCAGAAGGTGGGCGCCCTCGGAGAAGACGTCGGAGACCTCCTGCCGGGACGCGCAGGCCCTGCGGCCCGGTTGGCCCGTCTGTGGGTGAGCCACGCCGCCGATGCCCCGCGCCCCGAAGGCTCGGAGACCTCTTCCGACCCGGAGGAGAACTGAGCATGCGCGTGCTCATGGTCCATCCCCACGACATCTACGACCCGCTGGAGCCCTGGGCCTTGCGGATCACCTCCCTTGCCCGATGCCTCTGCCAGCTGGGCGTCGAAGTAAAGCTCGTCTACCACCTCCGCGATCCGAAGCTGCTGCCCGGCGACCTCCGCCACCGGCAGGAGTTCCCCTTCGAGGTAATCCCCTGGATCCGCCACATGGGGGTGGGCCTAAAGAAGTCGCGAGAGATGAGCGCTCTGGCCGAGTGGGCCGACGCCGTCCACGTCCAAAAGTGTCTCGCCCATGCCGCCCTGCCCGCAGCCGCCGCTGCGTTTTCGAACCGCATCCCCCTGCACTACGACTGGGACGACTGGGAGGCGGCGATCTACGAGGATGCGGTCGGCCGCGACGCCAACTGGCGACGGATCAATCGGCTGGAGAGGGCGCTACCGAAGATCGCCGACACCGTGTCGGTCGCATCGGAAGCCTTACGGCAGCAGGCCCTGGCCATGGGCCTCCCTGCCGACCGACTGTTTGACGGGGCGGTCGGTGCCGACCTCAACCGCTTCTGTGGTCCCGACGACGCGGAAACGCTGCGCGGGGAACTGGGGTTCGACGGACCGGTGGCGACCTACGTGGGGCAACTCGCGGGCGCTCACGCGGCCCCCGCCTTCCTCGAAGCCGCGGCGCTCGTGGCCACCCAGCTTCCGGCCGCCCACTTCCTCGTCGTCGGTGGTGGGCGCAGCCTAAACGGGCTTAAGAAGCAAGCGCAGCGCGTCGGTCTCGGCCACCGCATTCGCTTCACTGGCGCTGTGCCTTCCGACCAGGTCGCCCGCTACTTGGCGGCCACCGATGTCGCTGTCGCGACCCTCCCGGACACGCCGCAGGCCCACACGAAGAGTCCGCTGAAGATCGTCGAGTACATGGCGGCAGGCAAGGCGATCGTCGCCAGTCGGGTCGGAGAAGCCGTCCGCTTCCTCGATGGCGGCCGGGTTGGCGTACTGGTCGAGCCGGGATCAACCGAAGCACTCGCCCAGGCCATCGAAGTGCTGCTGGGCGACCCCCACCGCAGGTCGGAGCTGGGAGCCCAGGCCCGTGAGCACCTGAGGGGACACCACACGTGGATGCACACCGCCCGCAACCTGCTCCGCGCCTACGAACAAGGCCGGAGCCTCCGAGGACTCTTGGTCCAGGGACGAGGGCCCCGGCACGGGCTGGGGCCGGAAGGGCGGGGCTCGACCGAGACCGACCCCCGGCCGGCCGCCGTTCCCCAGAGCAAGATTGCGCCGCAGCCACCACGTCCGGTCACCGCAAAGACCGTCAAGCGCCTGCGGGCGGGACCAGCCAGCGAGCTCAGCAAGGCGCTTCGAGGACGTCTGGACCTGGTGGGCATCCAGGACGGCCAGGTGGCCTTTACCGGGCCCTACACCATCCAGCTGGACGTAACCAATCGCTGCAACAACGACTGCATTGCCTGCTGGCTGCACTCGCCCCTGCTGGCAACGTCGGGGCCAAACGCCAAGGACCGAAGGGCACAGCTCTCCTTCCCCGTGGTCCGCCAGTTACTCGACGACGCCTATGCCCTGGGCACCCGCGACATCTACATGGCGGGTGGCGGCGATCCCATCGTCTACCCCTGGCTCCGCGAGACCATCGAACACGTCAAGGCGCTCGGCATGACCGTGGCCATCAACACCAACTTCACGCTGGCGGACGAGAAGTGGTGCCGCTGGGCCTGCGAGGTGGGCATCGACGACCTGACCTTGAGCGTGTGGGCCGGAGGCGCCGAGGGCTACGACGCCACCCACCCCAACAAAGGCCCGAACGACTTCGAGCGGCTCAAGGAACGCATCACCTTCCTCAACCGCACCAAGGCCGAGCTCGGACGGGGGCCTACAGTCAAGATCTACCAGGTCGTCTCCAACCTGAACGCACACGAGTTCGAGGCGATGTGGGACTTCGTGGACGAGACGGGAAGCGAGGCGGTGGAGTTCACCGTCGTCGACACCGTGCCGGGCCACACCGACATCCTGCTCTTCGACGAGGTCACCCGAAATCGGCTCCTGGCTCAGAGCCTTCAGCTGCAGGACCGGCTCGAGCGCAAGGGCCAGGGACACCGTCTCTTCGCCTTCGACCAGTGGCTGAGGCGGCTGCGCTGCACGGGAGTTACCGAGGGGTTGGGAGATGCGAACGTCGTCCACACCTTCCCATGCACCATCGGTTGGACCTTCTTGCGAGTGATGCCCGACGGCAAGGTCACCTCCTGCCTAAAGAGCCACCGCATCCCCATTGGCAACATCAACGAGAGCCGCCTGACCCAGCTGTGGAACAACGACAAGCAGCGCCGATTCCGCCGCAAGACAAAGGTCTGCGAGAAGCGGGACCCCTGGTTCTCCAACATTGGGAACGACCCCAACGTGGCCTGCGGCTGTGAGAAGAGCTGCGATGACCTCGGCCGGAACCTGGCGACCTACCAGCGCATGGAGGCGCTGAGCGGTCCGGAGCAAGCGCTCATCCAGCTCGGTGCAAGGAGCCTGGGGGCAGCGACCGAACCGGAGAGGGCAAGCCCTCAGCGCACAAAGACCAGAATCTGATCGTCGGCAACAACGCCGGTGTAGTAGCGAGCCCAAGTCTTCTCCGTAATGCCCTGCGAGAAGTCTCGGTCCCCCATAGCCCCGAGCCAGGCGTTGCAGGAGTTGAAGGAGAGGTCGGCGTCGACGCCGCCGATGCGGGCATTCTCGGCCGTCGCAGAGACATCGAACCAGCCCTGATTCTCGTCGCTGCAGTTCAGCCCAATGGGCGGATCGGTCGCGTCTGCCCCGAAGCGATTCTCGGCGACCGAGGTGCAGGTCGTGCTGCAGTCGCCCTCCTCGGGGACCACTGAAAAGAGGGCGGCGAGGCTGTCGACGGTACTCAAGCCCTCGCAGAGGAAGTAGGCAGGATCCGCTGGATCGGCGTAGGCAATGCGGAGATCCGAGGCCAAGAGCTCACTCCAGCTCCGGTACTTGGTCGACACCGTCAGGGGAGCTGAGAAGGATGGAAACACCGTGTCGTTTCGAACCGAATCCGTCTCCCACGGGGCCACCTGCTGAGCACCGAAGAAGGGATCGTGGATGTCGTCTACGTTCGCGACGAGCGTCCACCCTCCGCCGTCGTTGCTCTGATCACAGAAGACCTCGAAGCCCTCGCCCGTCAGGGCTGGATCAATCCAGTACTGACCGTCGCCAGCCTCGGGCCGGCTGGTGAGCAGTTCCTCACAGCTCAGAGCCGCACAGACGGCATCCCCTCCGGTCACCGCGGTGTCCCCAGTACCGCTGCAGTCGTTGTCGAGACCGTCGCATACCTCCGGATTACCAGGGAAGCTCAGGGGCTCTGTGTCGTCGCAATCCTTGCCAGCGACCACGTCGCGTGCGCTCCCGAACCAGGGCGAACACTCGACGTAGCCGTCACCGTCGTCATCGCTCTCTTGGGCGGCGACCCCCGGCAGGCCGGCGTCGTCCAAGCCGTTGCAGTCGTTATCGAACCCGTCGCAGAGCTCCAGGTTGCCCGGGTAGTTGTCTGGATCCTGGTCGTCGCAGTCTTCCTCTTCGGGCGAGCCGTCCCCATCCGCGTCTACCGGCGGAGGACCCGTGTCATCGTCACCCACATCGTCGTCGCCGCCTGCGCTGTCGTCGTCGCCAACCGCTGTGTCGTCGTCGCCGATGTCGTCGTCGTCCCCCACAGCGCCGCTGTCGTCATCCGCCGCGCCCTCGGGAGGCAGATCGGGGCAGCCCCCGCCCACAACCGGCAGCAGGAGGAGCAGGGCCAAGGCAGCGAAACCGGCGCTGGGCCCGGCTAAGCACTTGGGCTTCCCGCCGGCGACGGACAACCGAAGCCGAATCAGGAGACCCTACTCGGGAGCGCCGGCGGCGACCCAGGCCTGAACCAGCTCGAAGTCGGACTGCGAGATACATCCGTCGTTGCCCGGCGGGCAAGCGCCGCTCTCGGGCATCGAGCCGTCTTCGATTCGAGCCGGGATGCACGCAGCCACCGTACCGCTACAAGCCCCACTGTTGGAGGCCGTGCCACTGACCGTCGCGTGTTCGTCGAGCCAGGCCGGCGCGTAGCTAGAGTTGCCGGTGTGGCAACTGCAGTGGTTGGAGAGGATGCTTTGCACCCCGCCGGTCCAGGTCGCAGTGGCTGGACTGGCGCTGTCGTCATCGTCGCCAGCGTTTCCGGTGCAGCCGGTGGCCCAGACAAGCCCAGCCGCCAAGATCAGGGTTCCTATCCAAGTAGTCTTCCTCGCACGCATCACCGGTTTCCTCCGGCCCCGTCTCGGGTAGCCCCAGGAGTCTATCAAGACGAGGGAAGCTTAACTGTAGCGAAAGTGCAGGCCCAAACGCTTGGCAGCTGCCAGCTCATAGCGAGCGCAGAGCCTCTCGAAGTCAGCCTCCAGCCAGGTGGCGGTCTCTTCCCGATCAGGGCCCTCACCGATCACGACGTTGATGGCCGACTCCAGACGATCCCGATCGACGAAGCTCAGAGCCTTGTAGGCCTCCAGCACGGACTCAACTCCGCGATAGGGTCGCCCGGTCTCCGAAGCGCAATCGGGAAACACGGCGCGCCCCGTCCCATCGACCGGAGTGTCGTTCCCCTCCAGGAAGCCCGGAAATCCGTCTTCGGAGACATCATCGGGGTAGAGCCGACCGAGTAAGCCCATCAGTTCCGGCGAAATCCGCACCGGCTCGCCGCGCTTGCCGACGGCCGTCCAGCGCACCCCGGCGTCACGGACCTCCTCCAAGGACACCGACGCAAGGTGGGCCGCAGTGCGCCCCTCGCCGTGTTCCTGAGCGATTCGACTCTCCAAGACCTCGACCTCGGCTTCCGCCTCCTCACCCCCGAGCTCACGAAGCCTTCGCTGCAGCATGCGCAGACGGTTGACTTCGTCGGGATCGGCTTTGAAGTCGGGCGACAACACCGCCCGATGGAGAATCGCGCGGTCCGCCCCCTTCTTTACGACCCGCTCGTAGGCGTACAAGACAACCGAGAAGAGGGACTCGTGATCGACGGGTACCAGTTGGAGGTGGAGGTTTTCCGAACTCGGTCCATTCATGACAGGGCCTCCACACAGGCTTCCTGGAGCCGGATGAGCGTGGGCCCCCAGTTCCGCAGCAAGGCGCTGGGTCGCCCGAGGTCGACCTCAGCGGAATCCCACCAAGGCGAGCGAAGTGCGGTGGATCCTACGCGTGACTCGGCCGGATCGATACGCCGAGCCAGATCCTCGTGAACGAACGCAAGACTGCGCTGCATCCCGCCACCGCGGCAAAGATCCAGGAGGGCGGGCCAGCGGCCGTAGAGGAGGTCGGAGACGCAAAGGGTGGTAGCGCCGGACGACCAAGCCCCTGCCGTCCCCATGACCAGGGCACTAGCCTCCACAACCCGGTCATCAGCCGAAGGAAGGGGAGTCGCCGCCGCAAGACCGCCGCCAAGCAGGGGACGACCCGCCAAGGGGAGGGAGTGCAGAACCATCGCTGCCCCCTGCAGCGGTTCAGCGAACAGTCCGGAGCCAAGCAGACCGCGGAGCGCGGCCTCGGTCAGGAGCAGGAGCCGTGGGGACCCGCCAAACACGCCTGACGCTGCCCGAGTGTCCAAAGCCCCCAGAAGCTGACGAAGGTGCTCGGCCCAGAGAGCAGCCTCACGCAGAGGGGCCTCGTCGTCGACCACAGCGAGAATCCGGAAGGCCCGACGACTGCCCCAGGGCCCGGGGACGAGGGCGAGGCTCTGCGCCCACGGCGGCAGGCGCTTCGGGAGGTCGGCCTGCCAGCCCTCGAGGCTGCGTATCCCGGCAGCAGCACCGCGCTGCGCGGCCTCAGCCTGAGGCCAGGCCTGTGGACCAGTCTCCCCCTGCGAAGGAGGGTGTGCCCCAAAGGCGACATGGACCATTCCCAGGACCGCAGCCTCCCGGTCAACCGGACTGGCTTCAGCGGAAACGATGGGCGGAAAGCGAAAGGGCTCCGAAACAGGGGCGAGGAGGGTGCGGAGAGCCGCAGACTCAAGGGCCAAGGACGAAGAGGCGACCGGCCGCCAGAGGGAGCGGGGTAGCCGATCCCAGATCAGGGCTGCGGCGGCCCGGAGGGTCAGCCGCCTAGGATCGATCCCCTCGGACCGAAGGGGCAGGGGAGTCCCCCAAAGCACGTCGGCCCCCGGGCCCCAGAGGCCGCCCTCTCCGGCCAAGAGGATCTCCCACTCCCGCGGGCTCAGTGCCAAGGGAGCTGCGCTCTCCTTTCCCGCAACCCGCTGCAGGCTCCCGAAGAGCGCAGCACGGGACTCGGGCGGAGCCGGCGCGTGCTGCAGAACAAGCGGGGGTACGACCAGCCCAGGTCGCGGCTGCGGAGCCAACACGGCGATCGGCTCAACCCCACAGTCCCAGGCGGCGTCGGCCAGAGCCTTCCCCATCATCGAAGCCCTCGCCAAGCGGCGTACAGACCGTTGGATTCGGGCCGGGAGGGCGAGTGCTGGGCGGACAACTGGCAAGGCCATGGCGGATCCTGACTCTTCCAGGGACCCGTTTTGCTTGTCAACGGCTCGCTCCCTCTGCGACCCCCTTGGCCGACGAAGCCTCGGTCCCCACAGCGGCCGTCACCGGCGTCTTCAGGAGCCGCGCCCGGGCCCGGGCTTCCCGTAGCACGGCGTCCAAGGCCGGGTCGCAAGGGGCTCCTGGCTCGCGGCAATGGAGTACGTCGTCGGAAAGCACCAAGGCGTGGACCCGCTCCCCGCGCCGCTCCGGCGGGCACTGCCAACCACAAGGACTGGAAGAAACCAGCACCTTGCGGTCTAGAAATTCAGGCAAGTCCGCGGCCAACAACTGGGGGGCCAGATTGCTTCCGTCGACCTCTACGCCATCGACAAACTCCGGAAGCTCGAAACCCAGCAGGCCAAAGAGCGTGGGCATGAAGTCGGTCTGCGCGAAGCGGCCGGGAACGATCCGTCCCGCGCCCGCCCCATCCGGGAGCCTCAAGTAAAACGGGATGCGGATGAGCTCATCCTGGGCGCTGGAGTCCAAGGTCGTGCTGGCGTGGCCGATCCCCTCGTGGTCGAGTAGTTCCTCTCCGTGGTCTGCGGTGACAACCACGAGAATGCGGTCCTGCAGGGGACTCGCCGCCACCCGGTCCAACAAGGTCCCCAAGATCGTATCTGCTTGGGCAAGTTCTGCTTGGTAGAGGGCATCGATGGGCTCACGAAGCCAGCCATGTCGGCCAGGAAAGTCCCTCCGTGGGACGGTGTAATGACTTCGCGCTCGGTCCAAAATTGGCGAATTGGGAAGGTCGGATCGGAGCCCTAAGGCCTCCAAGGTCGCAGGATCGCTGTCGTAGGGAGCGTGAATGGTCCGCAGGTGGAGCCAGGCGAAGAACGGACCGTCCTCCGCCTCGTCCAGAACCTGCTCGAGCATGCCAAGCGGGCCGAGGTCTCGATCCAGGCTGTGCCGAATGCCCAGGTTGCGGTAGGTCTCGTCGCTGGCGCCGGCAAATCCCCAGACGCGGTAGCCGGCGGCGGCCAGCACTTCGAGGGGGGTAGTGGCCCCCGGTGCAAAGTCCAAACCGCGACCGCCGACCCCATGAGTGGCCGGGTTCAGGCCGGTCAGGAGAGAGACTATCGAGGGCGAGGTCCACAGCGCGTTGGCGAAGGCCTCCTGAGGGCTGATGGACTGTCGCTGAAGACGCACGAAGGCCTCTGTAG
The DNA here is from genome assembly GCA_964596025.1 of uncultured Rickettsiales bacterium. Taxonomy (GTDB): domain Bacteria; phylum Myxococcota_A; class UBA796; order UBA9615; family UBA9615; genus CAZQTQ01. The sequence goes on along the minus strand of CAZQTQ010000012.1, from coordinate 8,157 downwards.
GGACCTGGGCAGTGCCAGGGTGGAACCTTGTCTGCCCGCAGCGCGTCGACGGTGATGAGCAGGACCGAGGAGCCGGCGTAGCGCGAGGGGGACGAGGGCGCAGGGACCTCAGTCGGCCTCTGCGCGGTGGGAGGATGGAGGGGAAGAGGGCCCGCAGCCGGCTCGGCCGGCGCATCGGGCGGAGGAGTCATCCACCAGGAGGCCGCAAGCAGAACAGGTGCCAGCCAGCTGCGTCGGCCGCCCGCAGCGATCAGAACGCTGGCCCCCCCCGCAACCCCATTGAGCGACAGGTCCCGAAGGTCGAAGGTTCGCTGGGGGAGGACGGCCTGAATGACCTCGTCGCCGAGGCCGATGGCAACGATGCACAGGAGCGCTACGGGCCAGCGGCGGCCGGCGGCACGCCAAGCCAAGAGCCCCAGTGGAGGATAGAGGACCAGGTGCAGGGCCTCCTCGGGCAACGGGAGGCTCAGCCCCCAGCCAATCGCCCCGAGCAAGGCCAGAGCGGCCGGGACCCACAAGACGGGCGGCTCGCCCTCAAGGCGGCCGCGGAGTCCCACCACCACTGCCGCGACCGCGGCGACCCCCAGCAGGCCGACGGTCCCGCCCAAGAGCCCTCGGGTGCGAAGTGCATCACTCAGTTCGGGAAGCGCCCCCAAACTTCCATAGAGAAGGACGGTGGCGAGGACGAGCCACGCCTGGGCCTGGCGGGTGCTCAAGCGGACCAGACCTCGTCGAGAGCGGCCTCGACCTGAGGCCAGGTAAAGCGGCGTGCAACGCGATCGACAAGGGCCTTCGCTTCCGCCCGTCCCCGGTTGACTTCAGCCCAACGCCAGGCTTGGGCCAAGGCCTCGGCCAAAGCCACGCCGTCGCCCGGTGAAACTACGAAGACGCCCGGTGTATCCCGTCCCAAATAATCCGGCCCGAAGCCGACATCCGGCAAGACGACGGCCGCCCCTTCGAGGGCAGCCTCCAAGCTGACGCGCCCCACCACTTCGGTCCAAGAGGCCAAGACATGGACCTGTGCCGTGGCCATCAAGGAACGCAGATCGGCGTAGGGCAGAGCGCCGAGGTAGCGCGCCCGCTCTGGGCCGAGGGCCCGAATGCGCCGTTGGAAGCGACGCTGGAAGCCGAGGTGGCGCAGGCCCGGCAAGGCACCCGCCACGGCCAAGGGCAAGCCGCAAGTCTCTGCCGCGTCCAGGACCGCGAGCGTGTTCTTCAGGGGCTCCACGCGACCAGCGCACAGGACAAAGGGTGCCCCCGGACCGAAGGGCTGAAGATTGGCGGCCTCTCCGCTGCTGCCCCGCTGGTCCGCGGCAAGGGGGCCGGTGGCAGCCGGGATGGCAACCGGGACGACGCCAAATGCGCTGTCCTCGCAGCACGGACCAAATGCGGCTCGCAGCAGGCTGCGTTCCTCGGGATGGGAGAGCAGAACGCGATCCGCCCCCCCCAATACGGCGGCCACTCGTCCCCGAAGCCCCGTCCTCCCCCAACGAAGGGAGGCGAAGCGATCCGCGTCCGGAACGAGCCGGGACACCAGCCGGAGGAGCCCTTGCCGACCCTCCCGGTGGTAGCGCTCGACGGGGTGGTAGAGCGGGGTGATGACGAGGCGAGCCCCCGCCCGCTCCGCCCGCTCCGGCAGGTCCCCCCAGTCGAAGCAACGCTGGATGTTGACGAGGTGCACCCAGTCGCCGGGTCCTGGCCGGACCTCCTCAGCTCGAGCGCGGGTCCGAACTGTCCAGCCCCGAGCCTCCAGACGCTCGGCCAGCTCGACCATCTGCAGTTGGTCGCCGCCCGGCCGTACAGAGCCGGACCGCCGGCCCACTTGCCAGAGTACTGTCATCGGAGACTGGCCCGGAGACTGGCCGTCAGGACCGAAACGGCAGTAGAGGCCGACCAACCGTGGTCCCGACGAAGGAACTGGGCCAAGGCGGCCCGAGACTTTCGCACGCGATCTGCGGGCCAGTCCCGGTGTCCAACATGCACGAGCAACTCGCCTTCCCAGCGGAGGACACGACGTCCTGCGGCATGGACCCGCGCGCAGATCTCAAGGTCAGTGCCGTGGAACCAGAAGTCCTCGTCGAAGCCGCCCAGCGACCGCAGGAAGGCGGTCGGTCCCAGGAGAAAGCAGCCCATCAACCAGCCCACCTCACTGAGTTCCGTGCCCGCGGGAGCAACCCAGCGGGTCGCCAGCCGGAGGCGCTCCGCCACCAATTGCCCCGGGCTCGGCAGGTGCCAGCCCGTGGGCTGTGGGCTGCCGTCTGGGTAGCGGAGTCGGGGGGAGAGCAGACCAGCCAAGGGATCGCTCGCCAGCTGAGCCAAACAGCCGTCAAGCAGTGGGCCGGTGGGTCGGGTGTCCGGGTTGAGAAAGAGGACGGTCTCCGCCCTGGCGTCGCTCAGTCCAAGGTTGTTGCCAGAGGAGAAGGACGAGTCGCGTGGGAGTCGGAGGGATCGCAGCGGCCAGGGGGCAGCTTTGCTCCAGGACTCCAGCAGGGCTGGGGTCTGATCCGAAGACGCGTTGTCGACGACAATCCACTCGAGCCTTGCCTGCCCGGGACTGGCTGCGACCGACTCGAGGCAGCGCTCGAGCTGGTCTGCGTCGTCCCGTGAAAAGACCACGATGCTCAGCTCGGGGGCCTGGCCCACCATCACTGCCTGCCTCTACGCGGCCGGGCCCAACCCACGGCGTAGCCCAAGAGGCCTGCGCTGCAGGCGAGCGCGCCGAGCGAGGCTTCCCGTGGATCGCCCCGCTTGAGCAGCGAAGCCGAGGGAGCCCACAGGGCCTTCCGCCCCATCCCTAAGACCAGTTCACCGGCCCGGGGCCCGCAGCCGGGGGTCTTTTGCGCCGCGCGCATGCCCTCCCGGCAATGCAAGAAGCAGCCCCGGAGCAGGGTAGCAACCGAGTCCTGGCGCTGGTGTCGTACCACCAGGTCCGGCGCGTAGTGAAGACGGAATCCGGCAAGGGAGAGCCTTCGACCAATGTCGACGTCCTCGCCGTGGCTCCGAAAGTCCCGATCAAAGCCGCCGACGGCATCCAGAGCTTCGATACGGTAGCTAGCACAGGCCCCAACCAGCATGGGCGCCTGTTCGAGGGGATGCTCGCCCAAGCCCTGGGGCCAGTAACGAGCCCGCCAGCCGTCGACCCACGGGCCGTCGCTGGGATCCTCGTTTCGGCCGCCCACCCCGTCGGCCCCGGTCGTGTCAAAGAGGGAGGCAACCCGCTGGATGTAGTCCGCGGGCGGAAGGACGTCGGCATCCAAGAAGGCCACTGCACCAAAGCCGGACTCAGCGGCGGCCCGCCAGAGGCGGTTGCGGGCCGCTCCCAGGCCCTGGTTCCCCTCGTGCCGGATGCAACGAAGGCCCCCGGCTTCGAGCGCAGCGGCGGTCCCATCCGAGCTGCCGTCATCCAATCCGAAGAGAGCTCCCGGTCCCGGTTCGAGGCGAGCCAGAGACGCACTCAAGGCCTGAATCTGATCGGCCTCGTTGAAGCAGGGAACGCAGAGGGCAATGTCGGCGGGACCCAGCACGGCTCAGGCCTCCCCGCGGTAGAGGCCAAGAAGAAAGTCGGCGTGATCGTCCAGGCTGGGTACCGGGGGCCAGGCATCAGTGGCCGCCTGCATGTCCAGGCCCCGGGCGATGACCCGGGTCATTGCCTGAACAAGATCGTCGGAGTCTCCCGGTTCGAAGAGGGCTCCATTGACCCCTTCGGACACGAACTCGGGCGGCGCGCCGTGGTCCGCGGCTACCACGGGCACTCCAGCCTGCAGAGCTCGGTTGGCGGTCCGCCCAAAGCTCTCACGCACCCGAGAGGGCAGGAGCAAAGCGGCTGCCCCGTCCAGGGCCTCGTCCAGATCCTCGGGCTCATAGCGTCCATGAAAGCGTACTTCGAGGCCTTCAGCGAGCTTCTTTAGTTGCGCCTCGAAGGCAACCTGCCGAGGCGCGGGCGGAGCCGGGGGGCCCCCGAAGATGTCCAAAACAACCGCTCCCTCATCGAACTGCTCCATGGCGGTGATGGCCAGATCGGCGCCCTTCTCTTCCCGAAGGTCTCCGGCATACACAAAGCGGATGGTCTGGGCGTCGCCGCCGGGCAGGGCTCGGCGAGCCGGGGGGGCCACACCAGGGCCGTTCACTACGAGACGGTCCTCATCCACTCCGGTCGCGACAAAGCGATCCCGCACGTAGGCACTCGGCGCGACCAAGTGATCGCATCGGGCAAGCGTTCGTTGCCAAACCTGATGGCGCATGGCGAAGGCAAGCCCCGCGACTACAGCCAGTCTCTTGGCGTGACAGCGGCCACAAGCAAAGCCACCGTTTGGCCCCTTGCAGGGCCCTCCATCCGGCAGATGAAGATGGGTGCGGGTGCACAGAGCAAAGAAGTCGTGGAGGGTCATCACGACCTGGGCGCCGAAATCGGCGGCTACATCCACGAGTTCGGTCGGCAGCCCGTGGAGGCTATGGATGTGGACCACCTCCGACTGAAGCTCCCCCAGTACGCCTTGAAACTCCCGTACGACAGGCGACATCCGCCGTACCAAGGCACCCGAGACGGGGCCGTCCTCGACAAAGTCGGAGGCATCGGGTGCCTCGCCCGCCACCGCATGGATCCGAAGGTCCACTCCCCGCGACACCAGCAACTCCGCCAGCTCGCAGAGATGGCGGTCGAGTCCTCCGCGGGGAACTGGGGGGAGGGCATCGGTGAGAAACAGAACTCGCATCGACTTCGACAAGGCACCCAAGTCATGGCGCGCCAAAGCGCCTACACTGCCGATCGAGCCATGCACTCACCGCCCCAACTCGCTGCCGTCATCGTCAGCCGGAACAGCGGTCAAGATCTCCTAGACTGCATCGCAAGCCTGCGTCGGGAACTCCGAGCCGAGGGTACCACGGGGGAAATCGTCGTCGTCGACAACGCCTCGGCTGAAGGCTGCCTGGAAGGGCTGGAGCGAGGCTCGGACTTACATGTCCTGCGCAACCGGACCAACCGAGGCTATGGCGTGGCCGCCAACCAGGGCGTACGGCGGACCTCAGCGCCCCGAATCCTCCTGCTTAACGCGGACACCAGGCTCGAAGAGGGGGCGGTTGGGGCCCTCATGCGCTGCCTCGACGTCCATCCCGAGGCCGCAGTCGCCGCTCCCGCTCTCGTCTTGCCCGATGGGCGGCTTCAAGATTCACCGCGGCGCTTCTACACCCTCTCTTCCGTCCTCGCCCAGCGAACGCCCCTGGGAGGAACCGCGTGGGGGCTCCGGCAGCGCAGTCTCCACCGAATGGCGGACTGCAACCTCGAGGACAGCTGTGCCGTCGACTGGGCTACGGGAGCCGCGCTCTTGCTTCGTCGAAGCGACATCCCCACCACCGGCCCCTTCGACCCGCGTTACTTCCTGTACTTCGAAGATGTGGACCTCTGCCGTCGCTTGAGCGCATCCGACCGACGGGTACGGTTCTGCCCCGAAGCCCGCGTCCACCACCGCTTCGGCGGAGGCAGCCGGCTCCAGCTTCCTTGGAACCCGCTCTTCCTGAACCACCTCCTGTCCGGCCTGCGCTTTGCCATCCGCTGGAGCGAGCTGTGGTGGAAGACAGCGGCCCTGCGGCGCACCCTCGCCCGACTACTGGAACTCGCCCCCCGGCTCGTGCCTGTCTTCCTGGCTACTGGGCTTCTCGCGGGCACTCTCGGGGACAGCCTTCGGGCTCCCATGGGCTGGGCCGTCCTCGCTTCGGCCCTCGTCCTGGTCCTCGGCCGCCTACCGCAACTGGGTAGGCGGCTGGTCCACGGGGGCCGCCTCCCCCTCGGCACCGCGCTCGTGGCCGGAAGCCCAGCGGAGATCGCCCGGCTCGGGGCCCGGATCCAGGACCAGTCCGACCCGCCAATCCAGGTAGTCGGGAGCCTGGACACACGCCCTCCGCTGAGCCAGCAGCCCGAGGGCCGCCCCCGCCAGCACCTGCAACCGCCGGCGCTCGGCCCCTGGTCTTCGGTGGTGGATGTGGCCCGGAAGCACCGAGCAGATCGAGTTCTGCTCGTAGGTGCCCCCTGGGAGCTCACTCCCCTGTCCGAGGAGATCCAAGCACTGAGCCGCCAAGGCGTCGAAGCGGAGTACGTCCTCTTCGCCGACGCCGAACTACTCCGGAACCCACCCAGGCAAGAGCTGGCAGGCCTGCCCCTCTTTCGCCTCGGGAGCGCACGGCTGGAAACACTGCTCCAATCCCTGCCCAATCCCCCTCCCTGGCAGGACTCCGGGGCAGTCGAGAGCAGCGAGGTCAGGAGGAAGTCCTGAGCCGGATTCCCCGCCGCGCGCTGCAAGTGCTGGGCTACGAGCACGGCAGCCGGGCTTTTGTGGGGCCCACGACGGTCCAGGTCGACCTCACCGACGCTTGCAACCAGAACTGCCAGGTTTGCTGGCTGCACGCACCAGACCTGGAAGAACGCAATGCGCAGCGCCTCGCCCGCGCCGACAGCCTTCCCTGGGATCTCTTCCTCCGCCTCCTCGACGAACTCGCCGCCCTCGGCACCGAAGAGATCTACTTCGCGGGAGGAGGAGAGCCGCTCTTGCATCCCCGCGTCTGGGACGCGCTCGAGGCCTCGGTGCATCGAGGCTTCACCACCTCGCTGCACACCAACTTCTCGCGGGTGGTTCCCAAAGACGTCGACCGGATCCTCGATCTCGGAATCCACTACGTGACGGTCAGCCTGTGGGCCGGAACCAGAGCAGCCTACGGACGAACCCATCCCCTCACCGACCCACGGGTCTTCGACCGCATCACCACCCGCGTGGAGGCCCTCAACGCCAAGAAGAGGGACCGACCCCAGACCAAGCTCTACAACGTCCTGACCCGGGACAACTGGGACGAGGTGCCCTACATGCTGGAGCTGGCCGAGCGCTGCGGCTGCGACAACGTGGAGTTCGCGGTCGCCGACATCGTCCCCGGTGGGACCGAGGCCTACGCCCTGGGCCCCGAGGCAGCCGGCGCCATCCTAGAGCAACTGAAGGACCTCGCTGCCCGCCCGCTCTTTCAGCGTCCACGGGTACTCGGACTCTCGGCCCTCCAAGCACGCCTCCAAGCCCTCGCCCAAGGCCTGGCCTCGGACTGCCAGCTCGTCCACGACCAACCTTGCTTCGCGGGCTGGAACTACGCGCGGGTGCTCGCCTCGGGACAGGTCATTCCCTGCCTAAAGGCCCACCGCATCCCGACGGGATCGCTGCACGAGCAGAGCTTTGCGAGTCTATGGAACTCAGAAGCGCAGCGGCAGTTCCGCGTAGCCACCCGGGTTGTACACAAGGGCCATCCGCTCCTCGCCGAGATCGGCAACGATCCCGAGCGAGCCTGCGGCTGCGAGGGCGGCTGCGACAACTACGAGGCGAACCGAAAGATGGCCGACCAGCTCCGCTCCCTGAGTTCGCCCGAACGCCTCGCCCTGCGAACAACAGCTCGTCTGCCGGCGACGATCCAAGACCGAGTCCTCCGATGAGCGGGGACCGAAGGCGCGCCTACGCCGGCGAGCATCCTCCGCTTTCCGTCGTTATACCGACGCACAAAGGCGGCGCTTCCTGGCTTCGGCCCTGCCTTGAGGCCCTAGTCGAACAAGAAGGGCCGGTCCCGGAGGTACTCGTAGTACTGGATGGTCCGGCCTCTCAGGAGGACGAGGTCACCTCCGAGGTCTTGCCCGCTGCGGGTCGACTGCGTCTACCCAAGGCCCACGGCTTTGCCCACGCCGCCAACCTGGGGCTGCGCAGCGCAAAGGGGGAACTCGTCGTGTTGCTCAACGACGACACCGTGATCCAGCCGGGTTTTCTCGCCGCCATCACCGACGGGGCCGACCGCCACCCGGAAGCCGGCTCCTTTGCGTGCCGGGTCCTATCCTTCGACGCCCCCTCGCTGATCGACTCGGCGGGCCACGGGCTGACCCGCTGGGGGGAGGCATTCGCCATCGGTCAGGGAGATCGCGACAGCCAGCGCTACGACGAAGAGGGGCCCGTCTTTGGCGCGCCCGGCTGCGCTGCTGTCTACCGGCAGCAGCTGCTGCTGGACTGCGGAGGATTCGATCCGACGATGGAGGCCTATCTGGAAGACATCGAGCTGAGCCTCCGCGCCCAAGGACAGGGCTTCCCTTGCGTCTACCTACCCCAGGCGCGGGTCTTCCACCGCGGAAGCGCCTCCTACGACTGG